>JAPLLI010000280.1 GCA_026387615.1 Nitrospirota bacterium | reverse complement strand
AGTGCGTGGGGCGACCGTGTAGACGTAGCGCCCGTCCTTCGGGACGGGCGAGGATTGAAACACGAAGATCCGACGCGGTTTTCTCCAGTGCAACGGCGTAGCGCCCGTCCTTCGGGACGGGCGAGGATTGAAACATGCGGTGCATTGCTGCCCCCAATTCCTCTGGCGGTAGCGCCCGTCCTTCGGGACGGGCGAGGATTGAAACGTCGCCAGCAGGTCGTTGATGGCGTCGAGCATGGGGTAGCGCCCGTCCTTCGGGACGGGCGAGGATTGAAACCAGCCGAGGCTGAACGGGGAGTGCAGGCAGGAAACGGTCACTGGGGTCGTTGCTTGACTTGGCATCATGTCGCAAAACCCGAGAGGCCTGATGGCGAGGTCGTGCGTTGATATCTCCTGCTCTCTCTATATCGATTCAGGGCTGTGCCGGTTGGCTGAGCGCACGTTGCCGAAGGAGCGGGGTGCCAGCCGAGGCTTGGCCGAGAAGGAAAGCTAGCCGATGCTCAAAAAGTCCGTCTCTTTGTTCGTCGTTCGTGAAGCGTCGCTAGTATCTCGTTGCAGACTCAGAGGTAGAACTCTTGCGAGATACGCTTCACGTTTCACGAGCGACGGTCTTTATGCTGGCTGGTTACTCGTTCGATTCGAGGCTCGAGGGGGTTTTGTTCAGCACGGTGGTTGTGGCGCGTGAGAGGGCTTCGTCGTAGGCATGGTCGAGGGTATAGACGCGGAATTGGACCAGGCGGGTGGGCAGCAGGTCGAGGAATTCTTCCAATGGTTCGGTCGAGACGCCTTTGGTGCCGGGGTCATACACATAGAGGGGATTGCCGCGCCGGTCTTTCGGGTCTGGGCGAGGGTCGAGCGGCGCCATGTCGACGCGGAATTCTACTTTTTTGAGTTTCGCCGGTAATTCTTTTTTGATCTGTTCTTCGAAGTGTTGGTGGCTGGGAAAGTCCATGCCCCGCTCCTGGCCCTTTTCCTTGAGCACTGCGCTGTAGGCCATCTTCCATTTCACATCGCGTCCGAGAATCCTCTGCCATTCTGCGCCCAGCCTCCGTTCGGTGGCATGGCGCGAGGTCTTCCATCCCCGCACCTGTTCCAACAGCGACCAATCGGTCAGGGCCAGGTACTCGTCCATCTTCTTGCGGGGATCGTGGGGGAAGAGGAGCTTCATGGTCTCGCCGAAGATGTCGCGGAGGTGGATGTCGATCGCGCGCGTGGTTCGGTGGTAGTAGACGTTAGAATAGAGATACATGCGGGTGTTGAGAAACATTTGCAGGGCGGGCAGACCTGTCTTATGAATTGTGAATCCTTTGTCCGTGAGGATGGTGTAGTGGATGAGCCGGGAGAGATCGACCGGCCCGACGGCGACCCCGCACATATAGGAATCGCGCAAGACATAATCGAGGTTGTCGGCGGTATAGCTGCCGGAAATGACCGGCTGGAGCATGTTGATCCAGCGCGGAATGCGGGAGTTGTCCTTGCCCTTTTCCTTGAGGATCACATGGGCGATCTGGTCCGGATTGAGCTCTTCGCCTTTGTCGAAGGGGCCGGATGGGCTGCGACGGATCTTGCGGATGATCGGACCCAGATGGTCGCGGATGATGATCTGTCCGAGTTTTTCGTGGCTGGCGCCGAAGGCGTGCAAATAGTTGTCGTCGAAGAAATGGCAAAAGGGGCCGTGGCCGATGTCGTGCGCGAGGGCGGTGACGCGAAGGAACTCTTCCACATAGTTCGCGGAGGGGATGTCCTTCACCGTTTTCTTGAGGAACGGATAGAGATGGCGCGCGAAGCGGCCGGCCACATGCATGGTGCCGAGCGAATGGACGAAGCGGGTATGTTCCGCGGAGGGGTAGACCCAGCGGGCGCTTTGCAGTTGATAGATGTAGCGGAGGCGCTGGACCCAGGGAGAGTCGATCAGGTCCTTTTCCGTCCGTTCATGCTGGTCTGCAGCGGAGAAGGGCACGGTGAAGGAGACATATTGATGGATCGGATCGGCGATTAGCGCCGATCCATCGTAGGGAGCATTGGATTGATGACCGTCTGACATAGTAACCGATCTTAGCTTAGTTCTTGAGGGAGCGGCAATGGCTACTGCGGCGAACGATCTGGCGGCATTTGCGTCGTTCTCGGCCCCAAGAAATTCTCGACGTATTGCAGCGAATACGCCTCCGGTTTCTTGAGGCCGTCGGCCTCGCACCTGCCGGCAGTTTGTTCGCCTCGCAACTGGCAGACATAGGACTCAGACGCCTTCCTTGCGCGCCACTCACAGATTTTTCGGCGAATCGTCACGAGTAATGGGGTCTAACGGATGTGCCCGCCGATGTTTGGTTAGAAAATAGTTGGCGAGCGGGTAGGTGAGCGCGGCACCGAGGAGGCTCAAGACCAATCCGCCCAGAAAGAACGGCACGGCGTAAGGCATGACCTGTTCATAGATTCCGCCGAAGCTCAGATCCTGCCAATCGAAGGAGGGGCCGTCCGATCTGCCGAGTAAGAGGGCGCCGACCCAATAGGTGGCGCCGAGGATCGGGACCAGGGTCCAGGGATTGTTGATGGACGCGCCAACCATGAGGGCGAGAAAGTTCAGCTTTAAGGCCCAGACACAGAAGAGCACCATGACTGTGTGGAGTCCGTAGGTCGGGGAAAAAGCGATGAAGACCCCCATGGCGAAGGCCAGCGCCGTTCGCTGTGGTGATTCCCGCAGCTGGAGGACCCGTTTCAGCAGCGATCGGAGGGAGGGGAGCATAGCCATAGGTTCGATCGATGCCGCTGGTTAGGTGAAATGTTCGTAACTCGTGTTCGGCAACGGGCGCTTCGTCCCGTCTTTGCCGATCGCCTGGATACCCTGTCGAGCCGGGCGAATGGTGCCGATGCAGGTCATGCGAAATCGAAGGAATGTGGCGGCCC
>JAPLLI010000146.1 GCA_026387615.1 Nitrospirota bacterium | reverse complement strand
TAGAACCCAGCCCAGGGCATCAACACAGCTGGGAGCGGGTCAAGATCTCCCTGGAGCATAGCGGCAGCCGATGCACCAAAGATTAGCGCGGCTCCGGCAAGAGAAATCACTGGCACGAAGCCTCGCCCCGCATGTTTGAGTGGCGGCACCTCCGGCTCGAGCTTGGCTTTCCTATTACCTCGAGTCACGGCGCTTCGCATCCGTGCTGCATAGACCTCGGGGAAATTCGCCAGCACATACCGGTGATAGCGAGTCTGCCCCCATCCACAACATGCACCGACCACAATCAGGCCAGAGCTGAAGAGAAACGTCAGCCAGGTATAGGTATGGTTGGCCAGCAGTTGGTAGCCAAGCGATCCGACTCCGCTGACCATACAGACCAGCCCGACCACCCCTGCCGGCATGAGAATATAGGACCGGACATAGATACGAGCCTGCTCTTGAATCTTCTCCGGCCGTAAGACGGTCACAAGTTTTGCCATCAACCGTTCTCCCACCACATGAGGCTGCTGAGCTTTTCGTCTTCAACGAAGGAAGACAGCAAACCGGCGGCATCATACCATTCTTCCAGGGCTTGTCACCTGAACGAGAGCAGGAAATTGGCCCTCCCAGCCTTATTGAATGGAAAGAATGCCCAATATCCACAGCCAGCAAATGGATTGTGGATGACAGATGAGCAACCGCAGCCAGCTGGCTGATTTTCCGATGAGGGAACCGTATCGCCTGACTCCATCGGACGAAGGAGTACCGTATCAAATAAATACCAATCCCAGATGGCTGTTTCGCATCAAAGCCTATCAATCGCCTTGCAGGAAAGGGCAACGGAAAATCAGATCACTGGCCCCCTCTTTCTCCTGTCCACAAAAGATGTGCATGGCCTGTGCATAACCATGTGGATGAGGACCCAACAGCCTGCCAGAACAGAGCCCCCTGCACATTGCCCAATCAGTAGGCAGCGCAACCTGTGACATTTCAGCAAGATGTGAGGGATGAGCAAGGCACGATGTTCAACAATGATGACGCTTACTCACGGTGAGGAGGACTTTTCGTGCGCAATCGTACAGAACTGTGCAGGGATGCAGCCCACAGGTCAAGATCGCCGTTACGACTTCACCCCTAACGCAGAATAGACGAGCTCCATCTGTAGATGGAGCTGAAGATGATCGGCCCAACGGTCCAACTCGGCGCGCAATCGTGTTGTGACAAGTTCAGACTCAGACAGAGAAACGGGAGGAAGTCCCTTCCTGCCCCGCACACGGTTCAACCAGCCACGGCGGAATCCTGCCTGATCGAACAGGCCATGAATACTGGTCCCCCAAACAAGGCCATTCTCACTTGCCGCACCTTCCTCACCAGCCGACTGGCCCTCCCAGGCTTCAGTGGCCTGAATCTGAAAACAAGCCCTGACGGCGCCTCGACTGGCGCGGCCCAAATGGATTTCATAGCCCCGCACTGGTTCATGCTGTTCCACATCCTGCAGCAGCGAGGTAGCCTGAACTTGCCGGCAAATTTTTGGCGCATCGAGCTCCGTCATCACGTCGAGAAACGCGAACCCATTCGCTCTGCCTCCCCCCTCCAATCCCTTGGGGTCCGAGACCTCGCGCCCCAGCATCTGGTAGCCGCCGCAAATTCCAACCAACTCGCCCCCTCCTTGCACATACAAGTCCAAGACAACGGAGAATCCAGCCTGCACAAGATAGGCGAGGTCTTCGAGCGTATTCTTGCTCCCGGGTAGGATCACCACATCGGCTCCTCGCAGATCCTCCGGCGAAGCAGCAAACCGCAGCGCCACATCCTTTTCTGCTGCCAGCGCATTGAAATCGGTGAAGTTGCTCATGCGAGGCAGCAGCACCACGGCCACGTTGATGAGGTCAGGCGTGAACTGCACCGACCGGGAACGAGCGAGATCGAGGCTATCCTCTTGATCCAGGCGAAGGTCCCGCAGATAGGGCACGACTCCCAGGACCGGCAGGCCAGTGCGGGCCTCCAGCAGACGGACCCCCTCCTCAAACAGGCGACGATCCCCGCGGAACTTATTCACAATCACACCGATCACGCGCCGCCGCTCATGAGGCGCTAACAGGTCGAGGGTCCCGATGATCTGCGCGAAGACCCCTCCCCGATCGATATCCGCCACCAACACCACCGACGCATCGGCCAATTCAACAACCGGCCAGTTCACCATGTCCCGATCACGAAGGTTGATCTCCGCGGCGCTCCCAGCCCCTTCGACCACCAGACAGTCGTACGCGCTGGCCAGTCGCGCATAGCAGTCTCGAATAATCGTGAACAGCGCCTCTTTCCGCTCATAGTAGGCGAGCGCATCCAACGCCTCGTAAACCTTGCCCATCACCACCACCTGAGATCGTGAATCCGATTCAGGCTTCAAGAGGATGGGATTCATATCCACTGTCGGCTCGATCCCGCAGGCCTGCGCTTGCAGGGCCTGCGCCCGGCCGATCTCCCCTCCATCAAGCGTCACGAAGGAATTCAACGCCATGTTCTGCGACTTGAATGGCGCAACCCTCACACCCTTTCGGGACAAGAGCCGGCAAATCCCTGCGACGATGAGGCTCTTCCCCACATCGGAGCCGGTTCCAAGGATGGCCAGGGCTTTGACTGGCGTACCGGACATCGTCATGACTTCTTCCCGCCTCTTCCTGCTGTACGAGGAACCAGCCCACGCTCATAGAGGGCCAGCCCTTCCGTGACCGCCGCCCCAACCACTCGTCCGACAAGCTCCCCAAGGATCGTATGGGTCCCACTATATCGCAGAGGAGAGCCATCTCCACTCACCACCACCACCGCGTCCGTTCCGGTTCCCGTCGCTCCAGGGCGACCGGTCCAACTCTTCACTTTCGCCCGCAACAGAACGGCGGTCTTGGCTTCGGTCGCCACCTGCACCATTCCGACCATGGCCGAAACGGACAGACGAGCGTTGGTCACGAGGATCAGGTTGATCGTGCCAGGCTGAGTCCTGCCATTGACGTTCTCCCCCTGCGTCACCGGCTCCCCAACCCGCACGGCATTCGAGGTTCCGACCGTGACAAATCCTTCGACCCAAAGCTGCTCGGAGGATTCTCGCCGCGTGACTAAATCCGCGAGCGACACAGCCGTCATGAGACCGACGAATGGATCGGTGATGCCGAGCGAGAGGGCCAGCTTGCCCAATGTCCTGGCAGGATCGGCGCATCGCGCGCCGGCACTCACGTGAGACTCGTCTGTGCCGATCGGCTGGGCCGCGACTTGATGGTTCACGATATACCGGGCCTTCGTGATCCCACCGGCCCTGGGGGCAGAAGAGAGAACGGACCGGAGGCCACCCAGATCGACGATGAGCGTCTTGCGTCTGACCGTAAAAGCCGTCTGCATCGCGCGTCTCCGTAGCGCCCTCATAACTCGTGCTTCCTCAAGCAGGAACCAAGAGCTGCCAGCAGCCGCCGATTGTCCTTCGCCGTCCTGATCGCGACACGAATTATCTGGCGGCCCAGGCCAGGCAAGGTCGAACAGTCGCGGACGAGCAGCCTCTCAGCAGCCAGTCGCTCCGTCACCACGCCGGCACTGGTCCAGGCAGGAAGCTCGATCAGGACAAAATTCGCGGCTGATGAGTACAGGCGCAGACCGGAGAGGAAGCGAAGATCTCGCATGGCACGTGACCGTTCATCTTTCATGAACCTGCGGCTCTCTGCCGCATAAGTCTGATCTTGCACAACCACGCAGGCAACCTCCTGGGCCAGTGAATTGACCGACCAGGGAGGCTGGCAATCTTTCAAGCGAGCCACAACCTGGCTTGCGCCAACCAGATAGCCGATTCGCAATCCCGGCATTGCATAGAACTTCGTCAGACTGCGCAACAGCACCAGACGAGGATAGTCTTGTAACAGCGACACGACAGACTGAACCGGACAATAGTCGATGAAGGCCTCATCCACGATCAGCCAGCCCCGCCGTCGATGGACGGCCTCAGCCAGCTCGCGCAGCGCCGACCGGTTCAGCACCTGCCCGGTGGGATTGTTGGGGTTGCAGACAAACAAGGCATCGAATCTCGATCGCGTGGCAGAGAACTGTTCCAGCATGTCCTTCAGGGGAGGGCGAAACCGTTCCTCCCGCCTGGCGTGAACATACTGAAACGAACTCCCTGCATCCGTCAGAGCCCGCGCATATTCCTCAAACGTCGGACCCGCAATGAGGGCTGACTGGATCCCCAACGCCCTGGGCAACAGATGGATCAATTCCGTCGAGCCGTTGCCGACAAGGATCATCTCTGGACCCACGCCACATTGCTCTGCCAAGACTTGTCTCAGCTGCCAACAATCGGGATCCGGATAATGCACGATCTGTTTGAGGGCCGCACGAATGGCACGGAGTCCCGTTGCGGAAAAACCCAGCGGATTGATGCTGGCGCTAAAATCCAAAAGCCGGCCAACGGGCACTCGGCGCTCCCGGGCGATCTTGTAGACATTTCCTCCGTGCG
Organism: Nitrospirota bacterium; assembly: GCA_026387615.1. Classification (GTDB taxonomy): domain Bacteria; phylum Nitrospirota; class Nitrospiria; order Nitrospirales; family Nitrospiraceae; genus Palsa-1315. Next base: position 1,351 of record JAPLLI010000146.1, on the reverse strand, counting down.
TGGGCTGTGTCATTCCTTCACCATCAACAACCACCCCACGCCCCAGAGGACGCAAACGAAACTGGTCCAGAGCATGAGCCTGAGCGCCAGGCTGATGTGAGCCCTGGTCAAGGGCTGATCCGGATCGCCAAGGCAGGGCCGTGCAACAGGCAGACCGTCATAGAGATTGATCCCGCCCAGTTGCACCCCCAGCGCGCCGGCCATCGCCGCCTCCGGATGGCCGCTGTTCGGGCTTGGATGTGCCGCCCCGTCACGCAAGAGGATGCGCCAGGCCCGTTGCATCACAGGCCATGACCGGAACAGGAGGCCAGAGGACAACACCAGCACCAGCGCCGTGATGCGAGCCGGAAGAAAATTCGCCACGTCATCCAACCGGGCCGACGCCCAACCGAACCACCGGTAGCGCTCGTCCATATGGCCGATCATCGAGTCCAGGGTACTGACCGCCTTATAGGCCAATGCCAAGGGAGCGCCTCCGATCACTAGATAGAACAACGGCGCCACGATCCCGTCCGCCGTGCTTTCCGCAATCGTTTCCACTGTGGCGCGGACAATATCGGCTTCGGTCATCTCCGCTGTATCGCGTCCGACAATCTTCGCAACTGCGACGCGCGCCTCCGTCAAGGAGTCGGATTGGAACGCCCGTTGCACGGACAAAACATGGTCGATGAGATCGCGAGCCGCAAGCGTCGTCCAGGCCAGCAGCACCGTGGCCACCGTCCCCCAGAAGACATCGATCAAGCCAGCCCACCAGATGAGCAGCGCCCCCACCCCATAGGCTCCTGTTGGCAAGGCGATCGCTAGGAGCAGGCCCGCCATCCGTTGTGTAGCGGGAGAAAGGAATCGTCGATGGACGAGCCGATCGCACCAGTTCACGACGGCTCCCATCCAACGCACCGGATGGGGGAACCAGCGAGGATCTCCGACCGCTGCGTCCAAGACGCAGGCTGCAGCCAATTCGCCTCCGGTCATCGGAACAGCACCAGGGGCATGATCAGAAGGAAGAGGATCTCGGCGACTTCGTTCGTCGCCCCGAGCAAGTCACCGGTGACGCCGCCGAACATGCGATGGAACCACACCGTGGACAGGCGCACCAGAGCCGTGCCGACGACAAGACAACCCAGAGCCAGGCCTGGTCCCAAGAGGAACGTGAAGACCAGCCCTGCCGTAAGAGTGGCCACACAAAGATGCCGCCAGGACACATGCGCGAGGAACGGTTGGGCCAGACCCCCTTCCGACCTGGCAGAGGTCACATGGAAGGCCCCCATGACCATGGCCCAGCGACCGACCACCGGCATGCCCAGCAGCAAGGCGACATGTTCGTCCGCCGGCATGTCGCTGAGCCCGGCAT
>JAPLLI010000163.1 GCA_026387615.1 Nitrospirota bacterium | reverse complement strand
GCCGTATCCAGCCTGTTGGGCAAGCTGCTTGAGGTATTGAAGCTGCGTCCTGCCGTTGCCCTCACGGAAAGGGTGCACGTAGTTCACGTCGCCGATGATGTTCCCTGCTGAGTGGGCAAAGTCCTGGGGGGAGAGGCCTTTCAGGAAGTCGGCTGCCACGAGACGGCGGTGCACGTCACTCATGCCCATCTCGATGTATCGACGGAACTGGAATTGGTGCCCATCCTTGGAAATCTCGACGGTTCGGAGGTTTCCCGCCCAATCGTAGACATCCTGAAAAAGATGCTTGTGAATTGCCTTGAGATGCTCGAGGTCGAAGTATCCACTCGGTATTCCGTCCTTGATACGCTGCGCGACCAGACGCCGCTCGGCCCTGTCCAGAGCCGTCGGGCTCCTGATCTCCAGTTTGTTACGAAGGACGTTTGTTCCCGGATAGAGATATGGGTCTTCCGTCATTCCACGGCGGGAACAGATTGACCCTTGGCCTGCATGATGATGATCCTGCGGCGCTCGTCAGGAGACATATTCTCCCGTTCGAACATCTCGAAGAGGGCCTTGTCCGCTTCGTCAAAGGGATTCCCCTCGATCTCCTGCATGGCCATCGCTTCGCGGAGGCTGTGCGGCAGGGTATCCGGGACAGTGTTCTTCGAGCGATCCTTGGAGGCGGATTTCATCAAGATATCTTGTCCGATTCACCTGTCGTCCGCAAGAAACGACAGGCTTGGGCGTGGCTGAACAGGCGATCACTCAGGCGATCGAACAGGGTCCGCTCCTCCGCACTGAGCGCCGCATACAGCCGTCGCTCGTATTCCAGCGCAATCGGCACGATCCGCGCGTGCATCGCTCGCCCCGTGGCGCTCAACTTCAGCGACGCGCGGCGGCGATCGTCCTGATCGGTCGCACGTTCGATCAGTCCGCGCTTCATGAGGCCCGAGACCGCCCGGCTGACGGCCACCTTGTCCATGACGATGCGCTGACCCACACCTGACGCCGTCAGCGGCGCGAAACGGCCGAGCGCGGCCATGACCCGCCACTGAGTCACTGTGAGATCGAACGGCCCGGCATAGAGGTCGTGCAGCGATTCGCTCACGATCTGGGCCAGCACGGACAGTCGGTAGGGGAGGAACTTTTGCAGCTCGAGGGGCTGTAATGGGGCTTGCAAAGACTTCGGCATAATAGTTACATTTGAAACTAATTCGATTTGGAGGTCAATCATGGCAGGCGTCAGCGACCCCAAGGTGCTCGATGCCGACCCGCTCAACCCGATGGGCACCGACGGCTTCGAATTCGTCGAGTACACCGCGCCCGAACCCGAGGCGCTCGGCCGCCTGTTCGAGAGCATGGGCTTCGCGAAGGTGGCCCGGCACCGCTCCAAGGACGTGTCGCTGTTCCGCCAGGGCGACGTGAACTTCATCGTCAACGGCGAGACGGAGAGCTTCGCGCAGGGATTTGCCCGCGTGCATGGCCCCAGCGTTTGCGCCATCGCCTTCCGCGTGAAGAACGCGGCCTTCGCCTACAAGCGCGCATTGTCGCTCGGCGCCTGGGGGGTGGAAAACAAGGTCGGGCCCATGGAGCTCAACATCCCGGCCATCAAGGGCATCGGCGATTCGCTGATCTACCTGGTCGACCGATACGGCGGGCGCGGCAGCATCTACGACGTTGATTT
>JAPLLI010000036.1 GCA_026387615.1 Nitrospirota bacterium | reverse complement strand
TTTGAACTTCCGCTCGACGACGCTGTCCAAGGCCGCGGTTCCGCCGGAGACGACAAATCCCTTACCGAGGAACCGGTCCTTCACCGACTGCTCCAACGCTTCAACCGTGGTCAGCCCCGTGATGGCGCCGATACAGCCCATCAAGGCCATATTCGTGCAGAGGTCCATGCCCGAGACTTCGAGAGACAACTTGGTGGCAGGGAAATAATAGAGTTTCGCGCGACGCTCTTCCAACTCACGGGCCTGATCCTTATGCAGCGACATCGGGCCGTCGTTATTGATCAGCGCAATCCCGTCTTCCTTCAATCCGAAGTAGAAGGGCATCGTGTAGGACTTACCGTGAGTAATCACCTGCGGATGGAAGATGATGATGATGTGCGGGAAGGTGATCTCCCCAATCTCATAGATCGGCTCATCCGACACGCGGACATAGCTCTCGACCGGGGCCATCCGCTTTTCCGACCCGTAAAATGGGACGATCGTGCTTTCGCCGCCGGCCTGGATCACCGCGGTGCTCAGAATGTGTGACCCCGTCACGACACCTTGGCCACCGACCCCCGCCATCCGAATGTTGAAGCGCTTTGCCATATCCGAGTCTCCCTCTGGGTCGCTTAAGCCTTGGTTGGAATTGCGGCGGCAGGAGCAGCCGGCTTCGGAAGAAATTCTTTGTAGCCATACCGCTCGGCCAGATACTGCTTGGCCTCTTCGCTCACATATTCCGTAAATTGATACCGGTCGTTCTCGACGTTCTTCGCATCTTCCATGACCTTGTCGGTCGGAATCGCGTACTCGATGTTGCAGGAGGTGTAGGCCTGAATGTAGGTGGAGCCCACTTCGCGGGCGATCAACACCGCCTTCTTGATCACGCTCTCGACGCGGCGGGGATTGTTCGGGACGACCGTGGCCACGTAGGCGCAGCCGGCCACCTTCGCCATCTGCAACATGTCCATCTTCTCGAACTTCTTGCCCAAGGGGGCCATCTTCAGCACGGCGCCACGGTTGGTCATGCCGCTCTCCTGGCCGCCGGTGTTGCCGTACACTTCATTGTCCAACATGATCGTGGTGAACCGTTCCTTGCGGAACCAGGAATGGAGGACCTGCTGGAAGCCGATGTCCGCCGTGCCGCCGTCTCCCGCAATGACCACCACATCTTTCGGCTTGTCGCCGAACCGGAGCCGCAAGCCACGAGACAGTCCGCTCGCCACGCCATTTTGATCGCCGTAGTTACCGTACACGAAAGGGATCGCCGCCTGCGAAATCGCTAACCGACCGCAACCAGCCGTCCCGACGGTGATGGTGTCTTCCGGGTTGGGGAAGGCAATGATCGCCAACCGGATGAACAGGGTCATCGCGCAACCGGCGCACATGGGATGCTCTTCGAGAATTTCCTTAAAGCTCCCCATTTGGGACACGGAAATTTTCTTGCCGAAGGGACCATGTTCAACCATGTCCCGATATTCTTTGGGCATGAACTTCTCGAATCCACCGGAAAATTTTACATAGTCAAGGCTCATCGGAACACCTCCCTCTATCGTTGCAACGGAAAGCCATTGCCAGTCAGAAAGACACGGTTATATGCAACAAACCCGCAGGAAGTCGAGGTTGGGGAAACAAGGCCGACCCGCTCATAGACATTCACAGGAGCCCGCATGGTAGCAAAGCCCAAAAAAGACTGTCAATGAGAAACGTCGCCGCCGCCTCGATTCACAGGCTCACGGTAAAATTCTATAACTTCCTGATAATCAACACAACTTCTCAGAAGGCCCACCGTGCCAAAAAGAAGGCCTAGCACAGCAACCGCCGGTAGGCCATTCGCCCTAACCGCTTACGGTTTCGCAGTGTTTTCACACCTCATCGACCGCGCAATCGGCGTCACGTCAAAAAAGAGAGCGATTGCCGATTGCGTAAAATCTGTCTAGACTAGATGTCTATGTCCACGCGCGTGATCATTCCAGGGGAAGACGATGGAGCCCAGCAAGCCGGCGGGGTCCATAAACGCCCCCCGATTCCTGACAATTCGCTCAAAGCCGAATGCCCCAAGTTTATGAGCCATGGCCCCTGCGGCGGCGTTCGCAAGGGAGGCTTCTGCGAAGTGTACCCGGAAATGGCCTGCCCCTGGGTGACCCTCTACATTCAATTAGAAAAAATCGGCCAAATCGAATGGATGAAACAAGTCTAAGAGGCGTGAAACGTGAAACGTGAAACGGTAAAAAGAAAACAGACGGACACAAAGCTCGGCTACAACGAACGGCATGCGAAAAGCGGCATTACCGCTCCCTTACCGGATATCGAAACATTCCCAAGCCAATATAAGGGTTACGAGATCACCATCACGCTGCCTGAGTATACTGCGATTTGCCCCAAGACAGGCCTCCCGGACTTCGGCACCATCACGCTGCACTACATGCCAGGCAAAGAATGCCTGGAGCTGAAGTCATTGAAAATGTATCTCCACGCCTACCGAAACCTCGGCATTTTCTACGAAAACGCCGTCAACCGCATCCTGCACGATGTCGTCAAGGCCTGTCGCCCGGTCCGGGCGCGCGTGACAGGCGAATTTACGGCTCGTGGCGGGCTCTCCAGCAAAATCGAAGCGACCTACCCCTAAGAACTCAGCCGATCCACGACAGCACTTCCCTCCGTTGGCAACGCCACGACGCTCATATCCACAGCGGTAGCAGACGTCAGCCAAGCCGCAGCACTCAACCTCATGGCCTGGCGGCAGCCGCCAGGCCATGAGAAGTCGGCCTGCAAGCTCGGGTCTGTCGAATCGTGCAGTTAAGCTCCAGCCCCTCTCGTCCGATAAGGTATATACCCTAAGTATACCAGGGCCATCTCTTGCCATCCTCATAGAAGGAAGCCGAATGGACTCGCAGGAAGCCCTTGCGCCAAAGCAAGCGCCCCAATCCTTCAAGTGCCGGCTCGGGTTGCTGGTCGGTGCCGCGATCATCGCCACCGGGGGGTTCACCCTCGCGGTGTACGATACGGTCACGACCGTGCAAATTCACGGACCGCTCTACGCCCAAATCGTCCAAAGCAAAGACCTGGAGGCTGATGCACTCCCCCCTCCGCTGTACATCGTCGACTCCTATCTCGCGACCTTAGAACTGCTGAGCGCCCCACCCTCGAAACGGGAAGCCCTCATTGAGCGATTCACACAACTCGAACAAGCCTTTCTTGCCAAGCAAGCCGAATGGCGCGTCCGCCTGCCCCCAGGCCCCTTGCAGAAGAACCTCACCGAGTCCGGCCGGTGGGCACACGAATTCTACGAACAATGGACCAGCGAATTTCTCCCGGCCATAAAGCGCGGGGATATCCGCACTGCGACCGATCTCGTGTACGGCCCCCTCACCCACCGCTTTGGGCGGCACCGCCTGGAGATTCTCGCACTCGTCCAACTCGCTGACCGGGAGGGGCACCAAGTCGAAGGGGAAGCCAGCTCCGTACTCAAACATCGGACCTACCTCCTCGGGGCCCTGGGCCTGGGCCTGCTCGGGACCATTTTCCTTGTCGGGTGGTTGATTAACCGCCAGGTCAGCGCACCGCTCATACGCCGCCTCCAAGAGAGCGAGGAGCGAACCCGTTCAATCGTCAATGCCGCCCGGGATGCCATCGTCGTCATGGACGAACAGGGACGGATTACCGAATGGAACCCTCAGGCCGAACAGATCCTGGGATGGGCCAAACACGAAGTAGTCGGGCGGATGCTCGCGGAGACCATCGTCCCCCCGCAATATCGCGAAGCGCACGACCGGGGATTACAGCACTACCTGACAACCGGTGAAGGCCCGGCAATAGGGAAGCGCCTGGAGATGACCGCGCTGCGCTCCGATGGAACGGAATTTCCGATTGAACTGGCCATTACACCTCTCAAGCTGGCATCGGGGACGACATTCAGCGGCTTTATCAGGGATATCTCCGAGAGAAAACAGCGGGAGGACACGCTGCGCGAGCAGATGCAACTGTCGCTGTTGGACGCGGAGATCAACTCGGCCCTGGTCCAAAACACCACGCTGCCGGCCATGCTTCAGCAATGCGTCTCCTCGCTGATTCGGCATCTGGATGCCGCCTTCGCCCGCATCTGGCTGCTCAACCCCAGCGATCTATGTAGGGACTGTCATAAGGCGGCGGCCTGCACCAATCGCACAGAATGTTTGCACCTGGCCGCCAGCGCCGGCCTCTCGGAGAATCTCAACGGCGAGTACCGCCGGGTTCCGCTGGGCGCATTGAAAATCGGCAAGATTGCCCAGGGGTGGGGTGCGATGACGACCAACGACGTCGCAACCGAGGGCCGGCTGCCCAATAAGCCCTGGCTCACGGAGCACGGCTTGCAGGCGTTCGCCGGCTACCCCTTGATGATCGGCACTCAGGTCGTGGGCGTCATGGCCTTGTTTTCCCGGCATCGGCTGAGCGATCAGACGATGCAAACGCTGGAGCGTATTGCGCAGGTCATCTCCCTGGGCGTTGAGCGCAAGCGGAACGAGGAGGCCCTGCGAGCCAGTGAAGAACGGCTCGCGTTGACGGTGCAGGGCGCAAACGTCGGGATCTGGGATTGGAATCTCACCACTCACGCCGTATATTTTTCTCCGTTGTGGAAGAGCCAGCTCGGCTATGAAGACCACGAATTCGCCAACACACGCTCGGAATGGGAATCGCACTTGCACCCCGATGATCGCGACAACGCGCGCCACACCGTCCGCGCGATCATCGACAGCCCAAGGAACCGATTCGATCTGACCTTTCGCCTGCGGCATAAGGACGGTTCATACCGGTGGATTCTTTCGCTTGGTGCCGTGATCCGCGACGCATCCGGCATCGCGTCACGAGTAACGGGGATCCACTTCGACACGACCGAGAATAAGCGTGCGGAAGAAGAGTTGCGACAAGCCAAGGAAATAGCCGAAACCGCGAATACAGCCAAAAGCGAGTTCCTCGCCAACATGAGCCACGAGATCCGGACGCCCATGAACGGCGTCCTCGGCATGACCGAACTGCTCCTCACGACGAATCTCTCCAGCCGGCAACGTCACTTGACGGAAACCGCACATCAGGCCGGCGCGACGCTCCTCGAGATCCTCAACAACATCCTGGACTTTTCCAAGATCGAGGCCGGGAAACTTGAGCTGGAAATCATCCCCTTCGCTCCCCGGCACATCATCGAGGAAGTCGGCGACCTGTTTGCGGAGTCGGCGCAACGAAAGAACGTCGAGCTGGCCTGCCTCATCACAGAAACGGTGCCCCCTCTGTTGCAAGGCGACCCGTCCCGCCTCCGCCAAATTCTCGTAAATTTGCTCAGCAACGCCGTCAAATTCACCGAGCACGGAGAAGTCTTCCTCCATGTCACCACCGTCGAGCGCACCCCCACTGACGTGCTCCTCCGCTTCGAACTAAAGGACACGGGCATCGGACTCTCACCCGCTGCCCGAGCTCGCATCTTTCAACCATTTATCCAGGCGGACGGATCGAGCACCAGGAAATACGGCGGGACCGGCCTGGGGCTGGCCATTGTGAACCAGCTCGTACAGATGATGGGCGGCGCCATCGGCGTCGAGAGTGCGACAGACGCCGGCTCAACATTCTGGGTTACCGTCCGGTTCCCCATCGCGGCCGAAGCGAAACCGGCCGCACCGATAATGGGAAACGGCTGCAGCGGGAAACGAATGTTGATCGTGGATGACAACGCGACGAACCGGATGATCCTCGAACACCACCTGCAATCGTGGGGAGTAACATCCTGCAGCGCAGAATCAGGCCTGCAGGCCCTGAACCTCCTGCGTGCGGCCATCCACGCAGGCCAGCCCTATGACGTGGCAATCCTCGACATGCAAATGCCGAACATGGACGGATTCGAATTGGCACGAACCATTAAAGCCGATACGGCCATTCAAAATGTGCGGTTGATCCTACTCACCTCGTTGGGCCCACAAGGAATGGAGAAAACCGAACCAGTCGGCATCCTCGACACCCTGTCCAAACCGGTCAGACAATCCCAGTTATATGACTGTCTCGTGACAATTCTCGCAGCCTCCTCGCAGGATGGCGCGCCGCGCGAACGCCCTGCCATGCAGCACCCGCGCGCGAATGGAGGACAGGGCCACAGGATCCTGCTGGCCGAAGACAATGAGGTCAACCGGGAAGTGGCCCTCGACATGCTGGAACTCGCCGGCTACGAAGTCCATGTCACACAAAACGGGCGTGAAGCCGTCGCGGCTTCGGCAAAGACTGCCTACGATCTGATTCTAATGGACTGCCAGATGCCGGACATCGACGGATTTGAGGCGACACGTCTGATTCGGGAGCGGGAAATGTCTTGCCTGAAACGTGGCGCGCACGACGAGAGCAGTCACACACATCACGTGCCCATCGTGGCCCTGACTGCTCACGCCATGGCGGGAGACCGGGAACGGTGCCTGGCCGCCATGATGGATGATTATCTCGCCAAACCGTTCACCCAGGATCAACTGGATAACACCTTGAGTCGTTGGCTCCGCCCGACGAATGATTCATCGATCCACAGGCCTGAATCAGCTGCACCCGACGTCATGGCGACCGCATCCAGCCCGGCGAATCACACGGACCACATCGACCCAGCAAGCGTGGTCGACTTCACAGCCTGGGAACCCATCAGGAAGCTGAAGCGACCGGGGCACCCAGATCCGCTAGGGAAGCTGCTGGCCCGATACATAACAGATTCCCGGCCACTGGTTGACCAATTGCGCCACGCCATCCAGTCGAACGATCCGGCGGCGCTCCACGCTCTGGCACATCGCCTCAAGTCGAGCAGCGCCACCATGGGGGCCTTGACCGTGGCGGCCCGCTGCAAAGAGCTGGAGGCCCTGGGCCTCAGTCGCCGGATCGAAGCCGCCCCAGACCGCTTTTGGCAATTGGAGAGAGACTTCGAAATCGTATGCGCCATCTTTCAAACCACGCTCACGAAGAGGGCTCAGGATGAAGCCTGACCGACGAGAGACTCCCCTCGCCTTAATTGTGGACGACGATGCCGTGAACAGGCTGCTGGCCTGCGCAGCCCTGGAGAGTTCCGGGTGGAAGGTCGAAGAAGCTGAAAATGGGAGGGAAGCGCTAGAGGCCTTCCAGCGGCTCCAGCCAGACGTCGTGCTGCTTGATGTCATGATGCCGGAAATGGACGGGTATACGGCCTGTGCCTCGCTCCGAAAACTTCCCGAGGGAGCAGACACCCCCGTACTCATCATGACCGGTCTGGACGATTACCACTCCATCACCCAGGCCTACGATGCTGGCGCCACCGACTTCCTGACGAAACCGCTGAACGGGCTACTGCTGATACATCGTGTCCGATACATCGTCCGGTCGAGCCGGATCGTGCAGGAGTTGAGACACAGTCAAGCCAGTCTAGCCCAAGCTCGCGATGCGGCGCTCGAAGGCACACGCCTCAAGTCGGAGTTCCTGGCCACTGTCAGCCACGAAATCAGGACGCCCATGAACGGCGTCCTCGGCATGACCGAATGGCTCATGGATACCCAGCTGACGCCCGAGCAACGCGACTGTGTGGACACGATTCGCACGTCGGGTGAGACCTTGCTTTCGATCATCAATAACATCCTGGATTTTTCGAAGACCGAAGCCGGCAAGCTGCAGCTGCAACAGACTGACTTCGACGCACGACGCCTCCTCGAAGAGGTCGTGGCCCTGTTTCACACGCGGGCCCGCTGCCGGGGAGTGGAATTGTCCTGTTTGATCCACCCCCTCGTGCCAACCTGGCTGCATGGCGACCCCGATCGATTGCGCCAGATATTGAGCAATCTCCTGAGCAACGCCGTCAAATTTACCGAACAGGGAGCGATCCGGCTCCGTGCGGACGTGGACGAGAGGCAGGACCCGATCGATCCGGGCCGGTCTGGCGCCTCAGGGCCTGCCAACGGAAACGCCGGACGGCTTGTCCACGTGCACTTCTCGGTCACCGATACGGGAATCGGCATCGCCCCGGAGGCCTGCACAAGAATTTTTCAACCCTTCATGCAAGCCGATGGATCAACGACAAAAAAATACGGTGGCACGGGATTGGGACTGGCGATCTGTCAACAGCTTGTCGACTTAATGGGCGGATCCATCGGCGTGGACAGTGAGCCGGACCGGGGCAGCGTCTTTCACGTGACCACCCCCCTTGAACGTCAGGCGGAATAGGCACCGACACCTGTCCACATCAATACCCTTTAGTCCTCGGCTTGTTTTCTCGTCTTATGCAGGATAGGCTCACCTCGTCCGGAGACCCATTCCCTCATGGCTATCTACGCAATCGGCGACGTCCAAGGCTGTTTCGCCTCTCTTCAGCAACTGCTCGCACACATTCAGTTCGAGCCGGATCGTGATCGCCTGTGGTTTGTGGGCGATCTGGTCAATCGAGGCCCCGACTCGCTCGGCACCCTACGATACGTCAAAGGGCTCGGCCCAGCGGCTGTGACCGTGCTTGGCAATCATGACCTGTTTCTCTTGGCTGCCGCAGCCGGCATCGCGGCGCCACGTCCCATGGATACGATCCAGGCAATCCTGACCGCACCGGACCGTGACCAGTTGCTGACCTGGCTCCGCCACCAACCGCTGCTCCACCGTGAAGGCCCCTTCGTGATGGTGCATGCCGGCCTGCTCCCGCAATGGACGATCGAGCAGGCAGCCGAGCTGGCGAGAGAAGTCGAGCAGGTGTTGCGTGGCCCCGACTATCAGGAGCTCCTGCGAACGTCCTTTGAGCGTCCCTCTGTCCAATGGTCGAATGGCTTGACCGGTATGCGGCGGCTCGCCGCTCTCACCCACGTCTTCACCAGACTCAGGACCTGCACAGTGGATGGCATGATGAATGAATCGTACAACGGGCCGCCGGATCACGCTCCATCAGGCTTCTTGCCCTGGTTTCAGGTTCCCGCTCGTCGCAGCACCGAAGCCACGATCGTCTGCGGCCATTGGGCCGCATTAGGCCTGCATCTACGTGATAACGTGTTGGCGTTGGATAGCGGATGCGTGTGGGGCAGAGAGTTGACAGCTGTCAGATTGGAAGACCGTCAGGTATTCCAAGTGCCTTGCGACGGAGAGGACTGTCCCGTCCATTAAGCCGTCACGACCTAACATTGCTTGTGGAAGCTTCGACAACAGTCAGTGGTAGCTCTCAGAATCACTCGGGAAGGCACCGGTCTCGACTTCTTCCTTGTAGCGCCGTAACGCTTGTAGCGCATCGGTCTTGAGGTGGGCATAGGGCTTGACGAACTTCGGCACGAAATCATCGAACAGACCGAGCAGATCGTAGAGGACCAGGACTTGGCCGTCGCAGTAAGGACCCGCGCCAATGCCAATGGTCGGAATAGTTAATTGTTCCGTCACACGCTTGGCCAACTCGGCGGGAATCGCTTCGAGCACGATGGCAAAGGCGCCGGCTGCTTCTAGCGCCTTGGCATCCTTCAGTAGTGCCGCAGCATGATCCGATTCTTTCCCCTGCACCTTGTACCCGCCATAGCGATGGACCGATTGAGGCGTCATGCCCAGATGCCCCATCACAGGAATGCCGATACCGGTCATCGCCGCCACCCGATCGACGACCGCTGCGCCGCCTTCCACCTTGACCGCCTGGGCTCCAACCTGTAACAACCTGCCCGCATTGCGGAGCGCATCCTCGC
>JAPLLI010000171.1 GCA_026387615.1 Nitrospirota bacterium | reverse complement strand
CCCCCGAAGTGTACCTGCTGGATCAGCAGGGGATTCTGCAGTACCACGGGCGCATCGACGACCACATGGCCGAGCAAAAAGTGACGAGCTTCGACCTGAAGAACGCCCTGGAGGCGGTGCTGGCCGGCAAGAAGCCGGAGGTACCGGAGACCAAAGCGCACGGCTGCAAGATCAAGCGCATCTGATGGCGCCACGGGCGTCGACTCCGTGGTGGTTCAGGTCAACCCGCCCTGATTTCGGGTGGAAGGACATCGGCCCTGGTTTCAGCGATGAGTTCGACGAAGGATGGATCTGGGAGTTCATTCAACGGCAAGCTGACAGTACTCAGTGATGCGGCTGGCGTCTTGGGCGAGAAGCGATGAACGAAAGTGAAATTGCCGAACTGCAAGACCTAATCGCAAAGCGACGCTGGAGCGATGTGTCCCGAATTGTCGAACGGCTGTCCCGGCGAAAGCTGAACGGCTCGCTCTTTCCCGTGTTCTTACCGTTGCTCACGGTCAAGGATTACGTGATCTACAAGTATGCGATCATGGTTGTCGGAAAAATGCGCCAGCCTCCGGCAGACGCCTTCGACGCGGTGCTCGCTGCCTGGCGGTCCACGTGGCTTGGCGGATGTCCGCAATGCACCATCGAGGCGCTGCAGGCCTTGCAGCAGTTGGATCGGACCGATCCCCGCATCATCGATGAGATCACGCGGTGCCTGGCCGTCGACAATTACCAGGTGCACAAGACCTGTGCCGCAGCCTTGATGTCCATTAACAACGAAAGCGCGCGCCAGGTACTGCAAGATTTCGAAACCTATCTGCCCCGGCAGTACACGGAAAAGCTGATGGTGGATCTCCTGGCAAAGATTCGCGATCATCTGGCTGCCTGATCGCCACGGGCTGCGAGGGTGAAGGAGCAGTTCGGCATGGAATACGACACCGACAAGATCGATGACGCAGTCCTGGCGCTGTTGGCCCTGACGCTGGGCGCGAACGGCGATGCGGCCCGTGCCTGGAAGGGCCACGACTGGAGTGCTCTGGACCGCTTGCACGACAAGGGCCTGATCCACGACCCCCGGAACAAGAACCAATCCGTCTTTCTGACGGAGGATGGTATGGACCGAGCCAGGCGTCTCTTTGACGAGTTCTTTGGCAAGCATAGCAGTGACGAGTAAGGTATACGCGCATTCCCGGGCAGAAGATCCCCCCAGACCTCCAGAAGTGGGTCGATGCGCGAAAGCGTTTCCATTTGTCTCATGCTCACATCCAGATGGCTCGAGAGTTGGGGCTGAACCCCAAGAAGTTCGGCGGCCTTAACAACCACCGGCAGGAGCCGTGGAAGGTGCCGTTGCCGGAGTTCATCGAGGACCTTTACCACAAGCGGTTCGGCAGGATCCTGCCAGACCCCGTGATCAGCATCGAAGAGCTCGCCGCGCGCCGCGACCGGAAGAAGGCCGAGCAGCGGGAAACTCGCCGGCTTCAACGGGAAGCGTCGGGTGACGGCGAAGCAGACTGATATCACCTCATGGCAGGGCACTTCATCGTAGTGGGAATGGGTCGCGTCGGCTACCGGGTAGTCGATCTGCTGCTGCGCCTGGGGGAGACGGTGACGGTGATCACCGACGCCTCGCGGGAAGAGTGGATGCACTCCGTCTGCGAGCGAGGGGCCACGTCGATCGCTGGTGATGCACGCTCCGGGGATCGTCTTCTCCAAGCGGGGCTCCACACGGCCAAGGCGCTGATCGCCGCGACCAATCAGGACCTGGTAAACGTCGAGATTGCGCTCGACGCGAAGAGCCTGCGACCTGATCTGCCGATCGTGGTCCGTCTGTTCGACCAGGCGCTCGCCCAGGAATCTCCGTGGCCGATGCCGCCGCACGACACGGCCTTTCTGTCCTTACCCGCACGCCGCCGCAGGGGGATTGCTGCTTTGCTCCAGCCTCCGAGACCTGCCTGGAAACGGGTGACCGGCTGACCGTCGTCACTCGCAAGCAGAGTTGGGACCGGCTCGCTGAGCCTGCCGCCCCGCACGCGCAGGTATCCCGGAGTTTCATCTCCCTGCGGCGGTGGTTTCGGGACCAGCTCAACCTGGCCTCCCTGCCGAGTTTCGTAGCGCAGATCTGGAAGAATGCGTCGGCGCCGCTTCGAACGGTATTTCTGGTACTACTCGTGCTGATCGCCATCAGCGTCCTGGTCTTTCATCTCGGAATGGACCTGTCGCCGGTCGATTCGCTCTATTTTGTGATGACCACCGTTACCACCGTCGGCTACGGAGACATTACGCCTAGAGCGACCCACACCTGGCTGAAGCTATATGCGTGTCTTTTAATGCTGCTGGGCTCGGCATTCGTCGCCACGCTCTAT
>JAPLLI010000001.1 GCA_026387615.1 Nitrospirota bacterium | reverse complement strand
CCTGCGCCGGTGGGGCCGACGATGGCGACCAGTTCGCCAGGCCTGGCTTCGAAGGACACATCCGTCAAGACCGGTTGGCGCGGATCGTAGGCAAAGCCGACCTGTTCCGCCCGGATATGGCCCGAGACGGTGGGCAGCGTTGTGGCCGTGGGGGAGTCGCTCACGTCGGAGGGTGTGTCTAGAATTTCGAACACCCGTTGGGTCGCGCCCTGTGCCTCCTTGATCTGCGTGAACACGCGGGCGGCGGAACTGAAGGGGCCGATCAGAATGCCGGCAAAGAGGACAAAGGCAAAGAGGTCGCCCGGGGACACGCTCCCGTCGATGACTTGGCGTCCCCCATACCACATGACCGCCGCGGCCGAGGAGAAGGTGAGGAGGCTGATGACGGGAATAAAGACGGCCATGATGCCGGCCCGTCGCATCGTCAGCGAAAGAGTCTGTTCGACCTGCGTGGCAAATCTGGTCTCTTCGCGCTGAGTTTGGACGAAGGACTTGACGATACGGATGCCGGAGATCACTTCCTCGATTAAGGTGCTCAATGCCGCAGTTTGGTCTTGAATCGAGGTCGAAAGGGACTTCAGCCTTCGCCCGAAGAATTTAGCCGCGAGGACGAGCAGCGGGAGCAGGATCAGGATCAAGAGACAGAGCCGCCAATTCATCGCTAGTAAGAAGGCGATTCCGCCGACGAAGGTCACGAGCTGCTTGACGCTGTCGATCGGCGTTTCAGTGACGACCGACTGGATGACCGTCACGTCGTTCATGAGTCGTGAGAGGAGTTCGCCGGTGCGCCGGCGGGCAAAGAAGCTGACCGAGAGGGTGTGCAGATGCGCAAAGAGGTGTCGGCGGAAGTCGGCGACGATGCGCTGGGAGACCCAGGCGGTCAGATAGCTGTGGCCCATCGAGCAGAGCCCCTGCAGGAGGACGAGCCCGAGAAAGAGAGAGAGCAAGTCCGTCATCCTGGCTTGATCGTGCTGGACGGTAATGATGTCCCAGAGAAGGCCGGCCAGCCGCAGCAGGCCGAGATTGATGGCGGCGACCGCCATCACCAGCAGGCCTGCCAGCGCCATGCGCGACAGGTAGGGTTTCAGGAATGGAAAAAAGCGTGAGAAGGTGGACATGATGAGGGGCGATCTATGCGGCGGTAGCGACTGACACCCGAAAGCGAGCGGCGGTGACACAAGGCTGAGGGGGGATATCGACAGCTAGAGCTGTTCGATAGACTCGATCAGGTTCTTGTTGAGCGCGACGAAGCTCGACCGGTCCTTATCATTGATCACCACGTCGGTGAGATTGATAAAGAGGCGTTGCTCTTCGTTGAGCGCATCGGACACACGATTCCGCATGGGAGGAATCAAGAAGTCGCCTACGTAGACACAGCTCACAGTCCGGACGCGGATGCGAACCTTCTTGTCTTCGGGCACCGACCCCTCCTCCCCGCTCTCGGGTGAAGCCTAGCTCTTGCGACGTTCGAATTTTTGACGCCGGCGCAACTTCTTATACTTGTGATTGCGCATTTTTTTTCGGCGTTTTTTCAAAACACTGGACATGCGTTCTCTCCTGCGAAGGGGTGAGTGTAGAAGTTTCTTCCCCAAATTGCAAGGCCATCACAGGATTAAATTCAGCATGTGTGCGGCGAAGGGGCTTCACGGGCCGCTTGACCTGCCTGAGACCCGTTCCTATACTGCGTCTATGATGTCACAATATAAATTTTCGTTGTTCTCCGTGGTTTACTTGCTCGGCGTGATCGCCTTGATGGGTGTCGGCTGCAGCGGTAAGACGATTCAATATCCTGAAGATCACGAACGGTATCTTCGCATCGATCGTGCGGTGGAGTCGTTGCGTCAGGCCTATGTGAAAAAAGATGCATCGGAGTTGGCCTCGCTCATGATACCGATCGATCAACTTGAGCGGCTGCAAAAAGAAGCCCAGGGCGATTTCGATACCTTTAGCGCTATCGCATTGGACTTTGCGATTGAGCGGATCATGATCGAAGAGGATAATATCGATGTGTTCGTGCATTGGCAGGGCATCTGGAAAAAAGATGCGGAGGATCCGGGCCTCCGTCAGCGAGGCCATACGCGATTACAATGGGTCGGCACTCAGGCAATTTTGTTGCGCGGCCTGCAAGGCGATGTTCCGTTCGGGATGAAAGCTCGACAGACGACGCCCCCCCCCTCACCGTCTCCGAAGAAGAAGTAATCCATGGCAGCTCGCCGATCCCGTGTTCCGGTGCAGGCCGATTTCCTGGTCATCGGGAGCGGTGTGGCCGGACTCCGCGCGGCCCTGGAGCTGAGCCGCTACGGCCGCGTCATGGTGCTGACGAAGGGGCATCCGCTTCAGAGCAGTTCAATCCATGCGCAGGGCGGGGTGGCGGTGGCGATGAGCGAAGAAGACGATGTGGCCATCCATTTAACCGACACGATCAAGGCGGGGCATGGGCTTTGTAGGAAAGAAGCGGTGCGGGTCCTCGTCGAAGAAGGCCCTGCGCGGATTCAAGAATTGATCGGCTGGGGGGCCAAGTTCGACAAAGTCGGCGGCAAGTTTGCGTTTGCCCGGGAGGCGGCCCACAGCCGCAGCCGCATTCTGCGCGCGCGGGGGGATGCGACGGGGAACGAGATGGTGCGCGTGCTGATTGCCGAGGTGAATCGGCAGAAACAGATCCAGCGGTTGGACCATCATTTCACCGTGGATCTCGTGGTCGAGGCCGGGCGGTGCTGCGGGGCCGTGGTGTTGGACGAAGCCTCCGGCCGCCAGTTCGTGCTGCCGGCTCGCGCGATCGTGTTGACCACCGGCGGGGCCGGGCAGATTTATGCGCGGACGACCAATCCCCCAAACGCCACCGGTGACGGGATGGCCATGGCGCTGCGCGCGGGGGCGGTGCTGCAAGATATGGAGTTCGTCCAATTCCATCCCACCGCACTCTATTTACCGTCCAGTCCGCCGTTCTTGCTGTCGGAAGCGATGCGCGGTGAAGGGGCGCAGCTGCGCAACAATAAGGGCGCGCTGTTCATGCAGCGCTACCACCCGATGGGGGCGCTGGCGCCGCGAGACATCGTGTCGCGGGCGATCCTGGCGGAGATGGCGGCGACGAAAGCGCGGCATGTCTATTTGGATGTCACGCACTTGGGTGCGGAGTTCGTGAAGCGGCGGTTCCCGACGATTTATGCCACCTGCCTGCGCTACGACATCGATATCACCGAGGAATGGATCCCGGTGTCGCCCAGCGCGCATTACATGATGGGCGGGGTCTGGACCGACTTGAACGGGGCGACGA
This sequence comes from Nitrospirota bacterium, assembly GCA_026387615.1. Lineage (GTDB taxonomy): Bacteria > Nitrospirota > Nitrospiria > Nitrospirales > Nitrospiraceae > Palsa-1315. Next base: position 6,258 of record JAPLLI010000001.1, on the reverse strand, counting down.
CGGTGCCGGGGCTCTTTGCCGCCGGGGAGGTGGCCTGCAGCGGGGTGCATGGCGCGAATCGTCTGGCGAGTAATTCCTTGCTCGAAGGGCTGGTGTTCGGCGCGCGCGCGGCGGCGGCAGCCGTGGCGTTTGCCGGGGGGCAGGAGATCCCTGACCTGTCGTCTCAGGAGGCCGCGCTCCTGGCCGGCCCGTTCGGTGCATTGGAGGATGAAGAAAAGTTGCGCAGCTCACTCAGGCGAACGATGTGGGGGCAGGTCGGCGTCATTCGTTCGGGCGAGTCCCTCGTCCGGGCCTGTGCGCAATTGTCACGCTGGGCCCAGCTCGTGGGCCAGTCGTTTACCAGCCGGGCTGCGCTGGAAGTGAAGAACATGGTGCAGGTTGCGCAATGTGTCGCGGAATCGGCGCTGTGGCGAGAAAACAGTGTCGGGGCTCATTACCGGTCGGATTTCCCGGAGGCCAAACGGGCCGGATGGCAGCAACACAGCCGCCTCTCAATCGGGGACGTCGTTAGTGCGAAGGCCGTTCGGAAATCGCGCGGGGTCCTGTTGCCTCTGCGGAAACGGGGCGGCTGACCGGACGGTTCAGGATCACGCCATCGCGGACGAGGCCTGCACGGTAGTATTGGAGTACCCGTCGGACATATTGCCTGGTCTCGGTATAGGGGGGCAGTGCCTGATACCGATCGACGGCGTTCTCTCCGGCATTATAGGCTGCCAGGGCCAACGGCAAGTTTCCCTGAAAACGGTCGAGCAGCTGACGTAAGTATTTCGTCCCTCCTCCCACATTATCATCCGGATCATACAGGTCCCGCACGTCGAGGCGTTGCGCGGTCTCCGGCATCAGTTGCATCAGGCCGATCGCGCCAGCGCGTGAGATGGCCAGGGGATCAAAGTTCGACTCGGCTTTGATGACGGCTCGGATCAGCGCGGGATGAAGCCGGTGTCGTGAGGCATGGCGGCGAATGACCGGCTCGAGGTCTCGTTCGGACACGGTGGCGTGGCGTCGGCGTGTGTCGATGCCAATTTTCCGATAGCGGGGATCGGACGGGACATTCGTGAGGGAGATTGAGCCGTCACGTCCGACAAACTGGTACATGTCCGCCCTGGTTGTCGGCAGCAACAAGGTCAGTGAGCCGATTCCCGCGATCATCATCGTGGTGAGGCCGATGGCCATCTGGCGTCTGAGGGATGTTCGGTGTGTCGAAAAAATGTGTTGCATGGGCGCTTACGATATCAGCTTGCCACTGGCTGTCAAGGAACTGCAGCTCCTGTGCCGGGAGGCCGAACGTGAATAGTGTGGAAAAACAACAGGGTGAGTAAGAAGGGCTGTTGCTAGGGCTCTGAAAAACGCGCCCGATTGGCCATAAATAGTCTGTGGAGCTGTTGGGTGAGGGGCCCCGGTACGCCATTTCCCACCGGTTGTCCGTTCACCCTGGTGACCGGCATCACTTCCATCGTCGTGTTGGTGAGAAAACATTCCTCTGCCTGGTTGAGGGATTCGATTCCAAACTGTCCTTCGTCGACCGGGATCTGCACGTCGCGCGCGAGCCCGAGCAGCAGGTCACGTGTGATCCCGTCCAGGAGGCCGCAGGCCAGGGCCGGGGTACAGAGCCGGCCGCCCCGGACGAAAAAGATATTGCTCACGGTGCATTCCGTCAGGTGCGACTCCCAGTTGAGCAGGATGCTGTCGAAGGCGCCTGCCGCGATCGCTTCCCGCTTCGCCAGGATATTATTCAAGAAGTTGGTGGCCTTGATCTGGGGTGAGAGGGCGCTGGGCAAGTTCCGTCTTGTCTTGGCGACAATCAGGCTCACGCCGGTCTTGTATTGTTCCGGTGGAGAAGGCTGCAGCGGTTTGGTCATGATGACGACGGTGGGGGTCGGGCAGAGGGCTGGATCCAGGCCGATGTCGCCTGGCCCCCGTGAGATGGTGATGCGAAGGTAGGCGTCGCTGTGGCCTTGTCCAACCTCGTTCTTCGTCATGGCTTCGTGGAGGAGCGCCGGCCATTGCTGCTCGGGAATGGGAATGGTCAGGCCGATGGCTTCCGCAGACCGGCGAAGCCTGGCGAGATGTTGATCCCGCATGAAGATCCGGCTCCCGTAGGAGCGAATCGTTTCATAGACTCCATCGCCATAGAGGAAGCCATGGTCGAAGACGGAGATGACGGCTTCTTGTTCTGTGACGAATCGATCGTTCAGATAAATCCACATGGTCATGTCCGTTGCAAGGCGCTGAAGAAGGCCTGGGCCTTCTGCATCGTTTCCTCATATTCTTTGGCCGGGTCTGAGTCGGCGACAATTCCGGCGCCGACCTGCAAGTAGCCCTTCCCCTGACACCATACCAAAGTTCGAATGATGATATTGAGATCGAGGTCGCCGTTCCAGCCGATGTAGCCGAATGATCCGGTATAGGGGCCGCGGCGCACCGGTTCCAGCTCTTCGATAATCTCCATGCAGCGGATCTTGGGCACGCCGGTGATGGTGCCTCCGGGGAACAATGATCGAATCAGATCGAAGGGCGTGGCGTCCTGCCGCGAGGTCCCGCTGACGTTGGAGGCGATGTGGCTGACGTGTGAATATTGCTCAATGGCCATGAACTCATCGACCTGCACGCTGCCGAATTGGCAGACGCGGCCCAGGTCGTTGCGTTCGAGATCGACGAGCATGAGATGTTCCGCCCGCTCCTTTTCATTCGCGAGGAGTTCGCCGATGAGCCGTTGATCGTCCTGCGCGTCGAGCCCGCGCGGTCTGGTACCGGCGATCGGGCGCGTGTCCGCCTGCCGGTTGTGGAGACGGACCAGCCGCTCAGGCGAGGAGCTGATCAAGGTGACGTCGTCGAAATGCAGGAGCCCTGAGAAAGGCGAGGGGTTGACGGCCTGCAACCGGCGATAGAGTTCCTGCTCGTAGGACTGCCGGTCCGTGGCGTCGCTGTAGAAACCGGGAGGTTGCAGGGTGAAGCGATGCGACAGATTGGCCTGATAGATGTCTCCTGCTGCAATATAGTCCTGACAGCGCCGGACTCGCTCGAGGTAGTCATTTTGGGTTTGGTCCGGTTGAAAGGCCATCTGATCGAGGGAGGGGAGCTCAGCGAGGGGAGATGGCTGCCCGCTTAATGTGCCCTCCCATTCTGCCAGTCGGTCTAAGCCCTCGCGATAGAGGGCTTCTCTAGGCTCTCCTGAAAACCGTTCCATGGGAGGGCAGAAGATAAGCTGCAATAAGTCCTGTCGATGATCGACTGCGGCGATGAGGTCATAAAAACCGAACTGCAAATGGGGGATCGGCAGATCGTCTTTGGCCATGACTGGCAGCGTTTCAAAGTCGCGCACGAGATCATAGCTAAGGTAGCCGATGGCTCCGCCGAAAAAGTGGGGCAGGCCCGGTGGAGGCTCAATCTTGGGGCCGTCGAACAGCTGGCGGAGGCTGCCGAATGGATCGTTCGACGAATGGACCTGTCCGTCGCTGGTTCGCAGAGAAGCCTGTCCTTGGCGCCCGGTCAGCACCGAGAAGGGGCTGCTCCCCAGAAATGAATAGTGGTTCCCTCCGTCTGGCCCCTTCCCGCTGTCGAGGAGGAAGGACGGTTGAGAGGGACCGGCAATCAATCGATAGAGGTCGAAGGGAGTTCTTCCCCGGTTGTCCATCGTGAGGACCAAGGGCTGCGGAGGACCGGCCAGGAATGCTGGTTGGGAAAAACGAGTCATGGATGACGACATATCGCTTTGCAAATCACGCGCGGCCCACTATACCCGACTGTCCCCGCTCTGTCACAGCAGAGGTCAGCTTGACAAATTTAGGATGATTCTGCTTGAATTGCGCGCCCGCAAACGGCAGAGTCCTTGCGTGACGGACTGCGTCATGCACTCTCCTCCGTGGGTACAACATGCCCTCTTCACAAGATCCATTGTACGCGGGGCTTGGCCAAGCGGTCCGGATCGGAACCGATCTCCTCGCGTCGCTGATTGTGGGGGGCGGTTTGGGCTGGGCCTGTGATACATACCTCTTCGGCTCCACGCCCTGGGGATTGGTCGGGGGGTTGGTGTTGGGCGTTGTGGCTGGGATCAGGAATGCGTACCGGTCGGCGCAACGGTGGCCGAAGACCTAACGATTTTTAAGAGAAAGTACGAACGTATCATGGAAGAAAGTCCGCTGCATCCGTTCGAGCTGCACAATTGGATCCCGATCTCGCTTGGCGGGTTGGACATTTCCATCAATAAAGCCGTGGTCATCATGTGGGTGGTCGTCGCGCTGGTGGCGGTGCTCATGGTGATGGCTGGCAGGGCGCGCAAGCTGGTGCCAGGCAAGCTGCAGAGCATGGCGGAGATGATGGTGGACTTCATTCGCGGCATCATCATGGATACGATGGGCAAAGAGGGGATGCGGTTTTTCCCTCTGATCGCCACGCTGTTTCTGTTCATCCTCTTCTGTAACCTGATCGGGTTGATCCCTGGTAGCTATACGGTGACGAGTCAGATCGTCGTGACCGCCGTGTTTGCCTGTTTGGTATATGGACTCAGCCTGGTCATGGGATTTTTATTGCACGGGGTGAAGTTCCTGGGCATTCTCGTGCCACCCGGTACGCCAGCCTGGTTGCTGCCCTTGATGATTCCGATCGAGTTGATCAGTCAGTTGGCGCGGCCGATATCGCTGGCCGTTCGGTTGTTTGCGAATATGACGGCCGGCCACGTGATTCTCGGCGTCTTGTTCGGCCTGGCCATTAGCGGCGGATTGTTGATCGGTTGGCTGCCCTTCGCGTTCACGATCGCCATGAACGGATTGGAAGTCGGTATCGCATTCATTCAAGCGTATATTTTTACCGTGTTGACCTGCGTCTATTTGGGAGACGCATTCCACTTACACGGCCACGATGAACACGCGCACTAGCGCGTGTTAGTTCAGACAAGGGAGGAGTAGGACACAATGGATTCAGCAGCAGCAGCATTATTGGGCATGGGGTTGGCGGCGGCAGGGTTTGCGGGGGCCGGTGTGGGTATCGGGTACATCTTCGGGAAGATGATCGAAGCGGTGGCGCGCCAGCCGGAAGCGGAAGCCCGCGTCGGAAAGTATATGTGGATCGTGTTTGCGTTGGTGGAAGCCATCGCGTTGTACGGCCTGGTCATTGCTTTCATCATCATGGGCCTCCGCAAATAGGATGCTGAAAACGGCTTCCAGCTTCGTTCTCGAGCGCTCGAACCCCTCAACGTACTATGTCAGTACGCCTCGGGGCTCTCACGCTCTGCGGCCTTGCTGGAAGGCCATTTTGAGCATCCTTTAAACAGAAGAGAACTACTATGCCGCAGTTTGAATCTCACTTTTTTTCTTCCCTGATTTTCTGGGAAGTCCTGTCGTTCGGGATTCTCTTTTTCGTGCTCTACAAGTTCGCCTTCCCTGGCATTTTGGGCGCGTTGGAAGAGCGGGAAAAGAAAATCAAGGACAGTCTCGATCAAGCCGAGCGTCACCGGTCAGAGGCCGAACGGAAACTCAAGGAGTACGAGGCCAAGCTGGACAACGCGGCAAAAGAGGCCGAAGGCATTCTGGCTGCCGCAAAGGAACGGGCACAGCGGCTCATGGAAGAAAATGAGCAGCGGTTGACGACCGAGGCGGAGCGAATCAAGGGCGATGCGACGCGTGAAATCGATCATGAACGTCGTAAGGCGATTCAGGATATTCGCGCCCAAACGACGGATTTGGCCCTGATGGTGGCAGAGAAAGTCGTGCAGCGCAGCTTGACCGATGCAGATCACAAGAAATTCGCAGACGAGGCGCTCGAGGCCCTGTCGAAATCCTACCAGCGGTAATTCCTCGATCGGGCGGGTCAGCCTAGGCTGGTCCCGCCCGGTCTGTATCCTTCCAGATCCACACAGACGAAGCGGAATCCGACCTGACGGAGTCTGGCGCTGATGTGTGCCCGCAGCTCCGATTGATTCAGTCGGGAAAATTCCTCCGCTCCGATTTCGATTCGCGCCACCTCTCCATGTTCCCGTACCCGCACCTGGCGAAATCCCTCCGCCTGCAGAATGTCTTCCGCCTGTTCCACGCGACGAAGTTTATCAATGGTTATCGGGATGCCACGAGGAATTCTGGAGGAGAGGCAGGCGGCGGCCGGTTTATCCCAATTGGAGAGTCCTAGGAGCTGGGCAAGCGCCCGCACCTCGGCTTTGGAGAGGGAGGCCTCGACCAGGGGACTTCGGACGTTCCACTCGCGGGCGGCGGTGATGCCGGGCCGGTCATCCCCGAGATCGTCGAGATTCGTTCCGTCTAGAATCCA
>JAPLLI010000270.1 GCA_026387615.1 Nitrospirota bacterium | reverse complement strand
TTGCTTGCCAGGATTCAGGTTGCTTTCGAGCATCAGGCCCATGATGGACTGGCGGCCTTCGCGGAACTGCTTGAGCACATCCCTCGCGACGAGGCTTTGCCGCCGGTGGTCTTTGCTGGAGTTGTCGTGCGAACAGTCGATCATGATGGGACGAGCGATGCCTTCGCCTGCCACGACGGCTCCCGCGCGGGCCACGTCTTCGGCTTCATAATTGGTTTTGCCGCCGCCTCCTCGCAGGACGATATGCCGGTCCGGGTTGCCCGTGGTCTTGATGATCGAGGTGAGCCCGTCGGCATTGATGCCCAGGAAGTGATGGGGCTGCTTCGCCGCGACCATCGCATTCCAGGCTACGAGCAGATCGCCGCCGGTGCCGTTTTTGAAACCGACCGGCATCGACAGGCCACTGGCCATTTCCCGGTGCGGCTGGCTTTCGGTGGTACGGGCGCCGATGGCGACCCAGCTCCAGAGGTCGGCGATGTATTGGGGGGAGACCGGGTCTAGGGCTTCGGCTGCACAGGGAATTCCGCGTTTATTGATGTTGAGCAGAATCGTCCGGGCCAGTTCCAGGCCTGTTCCAATATCGCAGGTGCCGTCCAGGTGTGGATCGTTGATGAGGCCCTTCCATCCCACCGTGGTGCGGGGCTTTTCAAAGTAGGTGCGCATGACGATCAGTAATCGGTCGCGCAAGGCATCGGCCACTGGTTTTAACTTGTCGGCATATTCATAGGCTGCCTCGGGATCATGAATCGAGCAGGGGCCGACGATCACCAGTAGGCGTTCACGGTCCTGGCCATGCAGAATGCGACGAATGGCATTCCTGGTTTCAACGACCAGCGCGGCGGCCTGGTCGGTAATCGGCAGCTTTGCTTTGATCGTGCGCGGCGAGGGCAGCGGCTTGATTTCAAGAACGTGTTGGTTGTCGAGCGGTTGATTCATCGCCAGGCCTTCTTTAGGTAAGAGGCGCAAAGTATAACAGAACCCTCAAGGGAAATCAAAGAAGAGAGCTCGTAAGGCCTTCAATAGCCAGGGGATTATGAGTAATTGGCAGGAATGGTGGCGAGGCAATTTCTTTATCATGTGAGGAAGTACCCGATTCTGTTTGCCTGGTGGCTCCGTTCCATTTGTGGCTGAGCCTGCCGGAGGGAAGTGTTCATACGTTTGACGAGTTTCTCGTGGGTGTGATAGGTGAGTCAGGTATGAAGCGATGGTTGACTCGTTCTGCCTGTCTTCGAGCCGGGGTTTCCCTCGGCCTCATCGTGCTACTTCTGACGATCGCTCCCTTTGCGGTTGCGCAGGATGTGCACCATGAGTTAGCCGCGGCTGATCATGACGGGCACGAACATTCCGATACAGACCTCTGCCAGTGGGTGCAACATCACACGGCCGGCTCCCTCGATGTCGGGGCTCCTCTCCTGACTGCCTGTGAGCTCGTCAACCTGCTGGAGTTTCCGGCTGACTCAGTCCTTCTCTCCTTCGAACTCTCTACTCCCGGTCCTTCACGCGCTCCTCCCCTCGGCTAATCACGTCATTTTGGCTTGCTCTATCCTGGGATTGTCGCCGTTTGGCCATCCTCGATGGGCGCTGGCATTTTTCATTGCGTGATCGGTAGAGGGTTTCATGCGACCTAATTGCTGTCGTTTCCTATTTCGTTCTATCTGTTTTTGTCTGTGCTGGAGCCTGTTCGCTCATGCGCAGGTTCTCGCAGCCGAGTCTGCCCTCATTGTCGGATCGGTCCAGAACCAGGACCTCCGTCGGGCGGGGCAGGTGGCCGTGGAGGTGAAGGATCAAGAGGGGACCTTGGTGGCGACCGGCTTCTCGAATGAGGCAGGCGAGTTCAGGATTTCTGTCCCTGCCGATGGAACCTATTCCGTCAGCGCCAGACAGGATAGCTATCGAAGCGAATATATCGTGCTCAAGATCGGGACCGAGGCGCCAAGTCCCATCACCCTGACCCTCTCCAAGGCCAACGAGATTTCACTCGAAGTGCGGTCGTCCCTGGCTCCGATTCACGATAAGCTGTCGAGCGAGACCTACTCGGTGAGTCGCAAGGACATCGAAGAATTGCCGCGCGGCAACAATGTCGAGTTGCAGGACGTGCTCCTCACGATCCCGAGTGCCGTCTATGGCTCGCTCAAACAAGTCCATCTGCGGCAGGATCATGCCAATCTGCAGCTGCGGATCGACGGGGTGCCGATTCCCGACACCGTGTCATCCACCTTCTCTGATGTGATTGCGCCGCGGGCCTGGGAGCGGGCGGATATCATTCTGGGTGGTATGGAAGCGCAATACGGAAATAAGACGGCCGCGGTGCTGGACATCACGACCAAGAGCGGCACCAAGCCGGGGTTCGGTTCAGTCCAGATGTTCGGCGGATCGAACCAGACGGCCACCCCCTCGTTCGAATATGGCGGCACGGCTGGCGAGAAGTTCCGGTTCTATGTCCTGAACAGCTATACATCGACGAATCGCGGCATTGAGCCTCCGACGCTCGGCCATTCGATCTTTCACGGGCAAAGCGAGCGGAACCAGACGTTCATGCGCGGCGACTATCAGCATGACAATACCAACAATTTTTCGTGGGTATTTTTGAACTCGGTCGCAAAGTATCAGATTCCAACCATGCCGGGCCGGGCGCTCGATCCCACCGGGCAGATGCTGCCGCTGCTCCGGGCGAGCAGGCCTGGATTTACGCCGGTGGCCTCCCAGGCCATCGACGAAAACCAGCAAGAGAATAATCAGTACGGCCACATGGTCTGGCGGCACGATGTGAACAGCAGCAACTTCTTCAGCCTCTCCGGCTATGTTCGCCACACGAGGGCCACGTTCAAGACGGATCCATTCAACCTACTGGCTTACACGGCAGATCCGACGAGATCGTTTTCCGCGGGGAGCCAGGATCGGAGCGCCAATTCGAGTGGAGTCCGGTTCGACCACACCTATATTCCGGCCAAGGAACATGTGCTCAAGGCCGGATTTCAGGTCGATCGGACGCAGACGGTGAATAAGACGAGACTGTTCACTTTTGCAGACGACGGGGCAGGTAATCCGACTGGGAATCTGTTGAGTCTGGACGCAGATAATCGATTGATCGGGTGGCGCCAGGAATTCTGGGTGCAGGATCAGTGGAGCCCGAACAATCGCTGGACCTTTAACCTCGGCGTGAGAGGCGACGCGGTGCAGTATCAGCGTCATGAGGGGCAGCTCAGTCCACGGGTCGGGGTGGTCTACAAGGCCGATCAGGCCAACGTATTCCATGCCTTCTACGGGCGGCAATTTACGCCGCCGAATCTTGAAGCGATCTCCTTTGCAAAACTCAATACAGCCGGCACGAAGGCCGCCCCGGAGAATACGACGAATAATATCGTCAGGGCCGAGCGGGCTCATTACTTCGAGGTTGGCAGCGACCATGCTCTTTCACGCTGGGCGACCCTGCAATTAACCGGCTACTATAAGCTGTCGCATTTTCTGTCCGATGCGGGCCAGTTCGGCACGACCCCGCTTTTGAACTACTTTGCCTTCGAGCGGGGCTGGCAGCGAGGCATCGATGGGGCGTTGAAGTTGCAGTTGCGGGAGGATCTGACGGCACGGGGGAACGTGGCCTGGGGGCAATGTAAGGGCTACGGCCTCCAATCGGGCCACGTCCTGTTAGAGCAGAAGGCGATCAACGATATCAACTCCGCTGGCGGGGTGTTCTGCGATCACTCACAGACCCTTACCAGTTCAGGAGTGGTGGCCTATCGGTTCAAGGAACGGACGACTCTGACCGGGCAGATGCTCTATGCCTCGGGGTTGCGGACGGCGGAAGAGGGAGCCAAGACCAATTCGACCCATAGTCCTTCCTACACGATCTATAACCTGTCCCTCACCCATGTCATTCCATTGCCCTGGGACCAGCAGAAGTTTCTGCTCGGTTTTGATGTGATCAACCTGCTGGACCAGAAGTATCTGATCAATCAAGGCGAGGGGAGCATTGGCTTGGGGGTGTCCCACGCCGGGACGCCGAGGTCGTTCTTTTTTCGCGGCCAATGGTCCTTCTAGAGAAAGTGATAGGTGAGTAGTGATGGGTGATGAGTGAGTCGGGCTTCGGTCCAATATGGTTGACCCTATGATGCCATTGCCACATACTGCTTCGATGTTTCTCCGACGACTAGTGCATTGCTGCGCATTGTGTTTGTGTTTCTGGCCAGCCATGGCGTTTGCGGTGGCTGGTGACGAGGCGACGCATGCGGACGATCACCATGAGGATGTGTTGGAGTTGCCTGAGGTTCATGTTCATGGTCTGCCGCTCAACAAAGACCAGCAAGTAGGCCCTGTTCCCAAGGCGACGCCCTGGCCTGCCATTCCCTCGTCGCTGGATGGACGAGAGCTGGACGATTGGATGAAGGTGCGTATGTTGGTTTCCAAGGGTGCGACAGTGACCGTCGTGGTCTTGGAACCGGCTCGGCACCGGGAACTCACCATCGCCGGCATGACTGCGCTGAACCAATGGACCTTCGATCCCCAGTTGAAAGGCGACGAGCCAATCGATGGGGAGCTCACCGTACGCATTCACTTCCGCACACGCTAAAAAGAGCCAGGTGATACAGCCAGTTAGGCGGGAAGACTGTTAGGTGAAACACGGAAACGAGAGTAGCGCAACAATAACCAAGCCGCTCCGGCTCCGAGCAATCCGCCGATCATCCAGCCCCCCAGCACATCCGTGACATAGTGAGCGCCGATATAGATGCGCGAGAGACCGATCAGTCCGACCAGGGGCCAGCTGACCCACCCGGATCGTGGATAGAGCATTTGGAGAAAGGCCGCAGCCGTGGCACTGTTGATCGCGTGGTTCGATGGAAATCCGAAGGTCTTGCCGCAGGCTTCGATCTGGTGAATATCGGGGAGCACCATGCAGGGCCGTGGCCGTGCGATAAGATCTTTAAGCCTCGCTCCGACGAAGTCCAGCAGACCGATGGAGGCAGCCAGAACCGGAGCCGCCATCAACGCTTCCCGCCAAGATAGCCAGAGCCAATAGCCGGTCATGAGCAGGCAGGGAGTCCACAAGAGGCCAGGGTTGGAAAAGTTGAGCGCCACCTGGTCTAGCCTGGCAGACTGTCCAGCCAAATCGTTGATCGCGCGAAAGAGCGATTCGTCGATGCTCATAGCTAGTTTTCCAGACAGTTTAATAATTCTGTTTGGCACCGTTCCTGATCGTAGCCTCGTCCAATTAAGACGATCGCATGCTTCGGCTCGTCGAGCAGGGTGATCGGCGCAATGGTCGCATTGCCTGGCGGGGCATATTGAAATTCTTGCAGCTCCGGTCCCTTGGCGAAGCGGAAGAAACCCTTCGCTCGCTCCAGTTCAGGGGGCAGGGTCTTCATCCAACGGAGGAATCGTTCAAAGTTCAACGGGCCTGGCAGCAGCACTGTCGTGGCGATGGGATGGTATGAGGCGCGTTTGTTTGTCGCGGCCGATCGTGGCCGGCCGAATTCCACATTGACCACTGCGCTTGGGGCGATGCGGGTGATCGGTTCGAGCAATGAGGAGGGATCGACCCTGGCCTGGCTGGTTTCCCAGATCCTGGCGTAGGGATTCTGTTTGATGATCGAGTTCTTGAATCCCTCCCAATGGCCTGCAACATAGAGATCTTTTTTGTTGAGGATCAACTCGTCGGCGCAGCGAATTGCTTGTGTCGTCACGAAGCCGGCCATGCTTTCTCGATCGGTCGGGATTGGATGCAGCAAGGCGATGACTTTATCCAGCCGTGCGAGCTGTGCGGTGTAGAGGTCTGTGACGGCATCGATGACTTCGGCCGGGTCTGCCATGCCGGAACATTCGAGGATGATGACATCCGATTCATAGTCCCGCACCAGTTGGGCGATGCCCCAGGACAGGTCTTCTTTCGTATCGCAACAGACGCAGCCGCCCGCGAGGTTCATCACCTGTTCCGCGATGGTGCCGGCGCGGGGACCGTCGATGCTGACCTCGCCTGCTTCGTTCATCAAGACGCCGGCTTTCTTGCCCTGGCTCTTCCAATGTTCAAGGAGCCTCATGAGGAGGGTGGTTTTGCCTGCGCCGAGGGAGCCGCAGAGGATATAAAATGGAATCGGGGCCATGGTGTTAGCCTGTGATATTCGTGAACAGTATTGCTGCAATCGCCGATACGTGACTTAAGCAAGACGGGCGAGACTGGCGGGAAAAGTCCGACAGGCGCGACCGGAAGTTCGAAGTTCCGAAAACCTCGAACCCAGAACTTCGAACCTCGAACTTTTTCCCCGTCTCGCTCGTCCCGCTATTCTCGCAAGTCTCGCGCTCTCAGTGGTGTACGTGTACGAGCCCTTCATCCCGGTGGTGCTTGGCCAGCGTAGTCAGATCGCAGTGGATCTCGTTCGGCTGGCAGCAGGCAGTGCCCATTTGAATCGTCAGATGCTTGATGCCGAACTCGGCGCTGACCGTGGTTCGGATGGTATGGAGCAGGTCATTGGTCATGGCCGAATCGTCTCCATCGACGAGGATATGACAGGTTAGCATAATCAGCCGGGGCTCCACGGCCCAGATGTGGAGATCGTGGACGTTCTTGACGCCGGGAATGGCTTCGATCGTGGTGGCCACATGCGTGGCGCTGATATGGGACGGCGTCGATTCCAGCAAGACTTCCAGCGATTCTTTGAATAGCGGCCAGGCTCCTTTGGCAATGGCCACGACGACCAGCAAGCTGATCAGCGGATCGAACATGGTCCATCCGGCGAAGAGAATGGCTGCGCCGCTGATCACGACTCCCAGTGACACCCAGGCATCGCCCAGCATGTGCCAGAAGGCGCTGCGGATATTGAGGTCATCCTTGGCTTCATGCTGTAAGAGTAGGGCGATGCTGAGATTGGCTGCGAAGCTGAGCGCCGCGATCGCCATGACCCAGGCTCCATCCACCGGGACCGGCTGCAGCAGCCGATGGAACCCGACGAAGGTGATGCCGATGGCCGTGAGCAACAGGATGAACGAATTCAAAAATGCCGCAATGATGCCGGCCCTGTGATAGCCGAAGGTTCTGGCTTCTGTGGCAGGCTTGGCCGTGAGGAGATGGGCATAGAGGGCCAGAAAGAGTGAGCCCTGGTCGACGAGGTTATGGCCTGCGTCGCTCATGAGCCCGATGCTATTGAGTATCCATCCGCCGATGAACTCCGCGACGATGATCGCGGCGTTCAGCGCCAGGGCGAGCGTCAGCCTGGAGCGGAGATGTTCGTAGGAGGCCGGAGTAGACATTGATGATAGTTTCGCACGGCCCTTGCGTCTCAGCAAGCCTTCAGGGGAGGGCCAGCCGCCAGGTTTATTTCACCTTGGTGCCAGGATCCACTTCTTCGAGGATGGTGGCAAGACCGCGCACTTCGCTGTCTCCTGCGGCCAGGACCATGCCTTGCGATTCGATACCCATGAGCTTCGCCGGCTTGAGGTTCGCGACAATGATGATCATCTTGCCGATCAGGGCCTCCGGCTCATATTTCTTGCCGATGCCTGCAACGATTTGCCGTTGCTCTTCTCCCTCGCCAAGGCTGACTTGCAGCTTGAGGAGTTTTTCCGATTTCGGCACTCGCTCCGCGCTGATGACCTTCGCGGTCTTGAGCTGAATCTTCATGAAGTCGTCGATGGTGATCTGAGCCGGAACGGGTGGCGCAGCAGCAGTTGTTGGTTGTGGCGCGGGAATGGTCGGCGTTGGGATCGCTGCTGTCGGTTGCGGGGGAATGGTTGCGTCGCTCACGGTCTTCGCTCCTTGTGGTTTGGTTTCAATGCGGGGGAACAGGCCAGGGCCTTTGCAAATTTTGGTTTCAGGAAACGGTGCGCCCCATTCGTAGGCTGTGTGTGGCAGCGGTTGTGAAAAGTCTAACGAAAGACCGAGTTGCTGGGCCAGTTGCCCGGCTGTGTGAGGCATGTAGGGATAGAGGAGGACCGAGATCAAGCGCAGCGCCTTCGATGCGGTATGCAGGACCGTGTTGAGCTGTGGGTAGCAGTTGGGGTCCTTGGCCAGTTGCCAGGGCGCAGCCTTGTCGATGTATTCGTCGCAGAGACCGATGAGTTCCCAGATGGCCTGGAGATTTTCACGAAAGGCGAGGGAACGGAATCCATGCTCGATTTTTTCCGGGAGGCTGGTCGCGGCGGAGGCGATCTTCGCTTCCAATTCCGGTAGGGCCGGAGCGCCGGCAGCGGGAATCGTGCCGATGGCGAACCGCTCGATCATCGTCAAGGTGCGGCTCAGCAGATTGCCGATCCCGTTGGCCAAGTCGCTGTTGAGGATGGTGACCATGGTGGATGGTGAAAAGTCTCCGTCCTGTCCGAAGGGGACTTCCCGAAACAGGAAATGCCGGAACGCATCGGCGCCGATGGTTTCGATCATTTTGTGCGGGTCCACGACATTGCCGCGGCTCTTCGACATCTTTTCCCCATCGACGGTCCACCAGCCATGGGCGAAGATGGTTTTCGGTAGCGGCAGGTTCAGGGCCATGAGCATCGTGGACCAGTAGACTGCGTGGGTGGTCAGAATATCTTTCCCCACCAGATGGACCGAGGCAGGCCAGAACTGATCGAAGGAGGGCTGCTTGGGGAGATATTCCAGGGCTGAGACATAGTTCACCAGCGCGTCGAACCAGACGTAGGTCACGCAGTCCTTGTCGAAGGGGAGTTCGATGCCCCAGGAGAGCCTGGATTTGGGCCGGGAGATCGAGAGGTCGCCGAGGGTTTGCGTCGTCAGAAATCCCAGGACTTCGTTGCGCCGCGATTCGGGGCGGATGAAGTCAGGATATTGTTTGATGTGGTCGATCAAACGTTCCTGATATTGCCCCATCTTG
>JAPLLI010000070.1 GCA_026387615.1 Nitrospirota bacterium | reverse complement strand
GTCGCTTTCAATCATCGTGTCGGTTCCTCGCCGCTAAGCACATGGAAAAACGCGCCATTATAAGCTATGCCTCGCGACATTCTCAACAAAACTGAGGGAGTTGCGCCATCAAATCGACCATGGTAGCGTTCTGCCATGATTGGACGGCAAAGAAAACGCGCGGGCTGGCACCTGCTCCTACTGGGACTCCTGCTCTCGCTGGGCAGTCCCCTTCTCGCCCATGCAGTCCCGATGGTGAACGATCCGAACGGCTTCCAGAACCTGACCTGGGGCGCCACCCTGACCGCACGGCCAGACCTGGAAATCACGACGGCAGGCCCCCATGTGAACGAGTTCCAACTGCGGAACAGCGCGCCAGCCTATGCCGGGATTCCGGTCGACAGCGTTCGTTTCTTAGCCGTCGATGACCAATTTGCCCGGGTGACCATCCGTTATCAAGGCGACGATCGGCACAAACAGATCCTCACCTACCTCGAACAGCAGTTCGGTTCCCTGGAACGCATCCCGGGACAAATGATGCGGGGCCTCAATCAACAATATACCTGGCGCGGGATCGACACGGAGATCAACCTGACCTATCACGCCAACACGGAGCGAGGCTATCTGTTCATCGACAGCCGCACCCTGGCTCCCCGATTTAACGACCGCATCACCGATTCAGCGGAGTAACAGGATGCTGCAACAGACCGCCAATCAGGAAACGCAGAACGATGAGCGATGGACGATGAACACGAAAACGATTGTCACCTCATTACTCCGCGTTCATCACTCATCGTTCATCGCTCAGAGCTCGGCCCTTCACTCGTTGCGGCCTGGCTGGACCAGCTGTCTGAGCATCCTGATCCAAGCGCTCTGTGCGCTCACCCTCTCCGCCAGCCTGGCCTTTGCCGTGCCGATGCAAAATGACCCTAACGGCTTCGAGGGCATTCCCTGGGGCGCCGCTTTCTCGGAAACCGATATCTTTGTCAAAATCGAGGATACAGGCCGCGCGCAAACCTACGAACTGAAGACCGGAGCTCCCTCGCTCGGCCCAGCGAAGGTCGACTCCATGAAATTCCTGACCGTGGAGGGGAAGTTTGCGCGGGTCACAGTCCGGTACCAAGGCAAAGCCACCCACGACCAGATCCTGGCCTATCTCCAATCCCGCTATGGCTCGCTCGACCGCACGCCGGGACAATTCACCGGCGGCCCCGTCAAGTTTTATAGCTGGACCGGGTTCGACAGCGACATCAACCTCCGCTATGAGACCGCCACGGACCGCGGCATCATCTTCTTCGAAAGCCAGGAACTCCGCCTCAAAATCACCGAGGGCAACTCCGCCACCGTGTTTTAACCACTCCGCGCCGCGCCTGGCCAAGCCATAAACAGCATCGTTTCTTGTCATGAAACCTCTCGCCATGGTATCGTCCAACGGTGAGTAATGACTCACTCACCATTTGGAGCTGGATGAAACAGACCTCTCGAACCGTGCGCCCTTCCAGCAGAGAACGACAAGCCGGGCTGATTGCCGCGGCTGCGTCACTCTTTGCGGCCAAGGGGTTCAACGGCACCACGACAAAAGAAATCGCCAAGTCGGCGGGCGTGAGCGAGGCCTTGGTCTTCAAGCATTTTCCGACGAAGCGGGTGCTCTACGCCGCGATCCTGGCGGAGAAAGTGACCGTCAGCGAACTGCTCGAAGCGGTGGAGGAGGCGTCCAAGAAACGGGACGACCACCGCGTGTTCACCATGATCGCGAGCTCTCGCATCCGCCCCAACGTCGATTCGACGCTCTTGCGGCTTCTCCTGTTCAGCGCCTTGGAGGGGCATGAACTGTCCGAGATGTTCTTCGGTAAACACCACAAGGTCTTCTACGACCACCTGGCCGCCTATATTCGCACGAGAATTGAGGACGGGGCCTTTCGCCCGGTCGATCCCCTCCTGGCAGCCCGGGCCTTCATCGGCATGGTCGTCCATCACCGTCTACTCCATGAAATCTTCGGAGTCCCGATGCATCAATCCCATGAGGACACGGTCTCGACCTATGTCGACCTCTTCCTCACCGGGCTAATCAAGAAACCGGCCAGACGTCTGACGCCGGGGAGGCCTGCGCGATGAATCCCCTGAAGCAACATCCGATTGTCACCCTCGGGGTGATTATTTTCTTTGCGATCACGGCCCTCGTCGTGTTCCGCCTCAGCAGCGGCGCCAAGAGCGATGTCCGCAAAACCCGTGTCATCACCGTCGCCACCGTGGCGCCGCTGAAGCAGGACCTGGACATTCGGCTCACCTACACGGCCGACATCATCCCCAACCAAGCGGTCAATCTGTTCTCGCGGGTGGACGGCTACATTGCCAAGATCTACGTCGACAAGGGCGACCTAGTGAAAGCCAACCAGCTCTTGGTCGAGATCGACCATACGGATTATCAACATGCCGTCAACCAGGCCAAAGCCAACCTGGCTGCGGCCAGAGCGAGAGTGGCACAGCAGGATGCCAGCGTCCGCAACACCACCCTCACGCTCAATCGGATGCAGGCGCTCATCAAGGACCAGTTTGTCTCGCAGCAGGATTTTGACAACGCCCAGGTTGCCTATGATGCGGCAGCGGCAGCGCTCGACTCGCTCCGCGCGCAGGTCCAGCAAATGGAGGTCGCCCTGGCGCAAGCCGAGACGAACCTGGCCTACTCCCATATCCGTGCGCCCTTCGCAGGCTACGTGGCCGAGCGCAATCTGGATCTCGGCGCCTATGTCAGCGGGGCCACCGCCGGCCCCTCCAGCACCTCGCGCGGCATCCTCACCCTCCATGAAATCCAGACGGTCCGCATTCTGATCGAAGTGGTCGAGAAAGACGTCCCGCTCATCAAAATAGGCCAAAAAGCGGAAGTGCGAGCCGAGGCCTATCCCGAGCGCGTCTTCGAAGGCACCGTGACCAGGGTCGTCCAGGCGCTGAACCGGGCTACCCGCACGATGACGGTCGAAGTGGACCTCCCGAACAAGAACCATGTCTTGAAGGGCGGCATGTTCGCCCGGGTCGAAGTTCTGGTCGGCAGCCATCGCAACGCGCTTCAGATCCCCATCGACGCCGTCAGCCGATTAGAAGATGCCCAATATGTCTATATTGTGCGCGACGGCAAAGCCCAGCGCGTGCCGGTGGAGATTGGCGTCCGCGAGGACAACCGGGTGGAAATCACCAAGGGCCTGGACGGCTCGGAACAGGTGATCGTCTCAGGGAAAGACCTTGTGCATGACGGGACTCCGGTCCAGACGCAACCTCTAAGTCCAGTGAAGAGTGATGGGTGATGGGTGAACGGTGGTCACACAGCCGGCACCTTTCGATTCCTAACTCATCACTCATCACTCATCACTCATCACTTTTTTTATTATGTGGCTAACCCTTCTCGCACTTCGCAATCGCATCGGCATCTTGATGCTGTCCCTGGCCATGGTGCTGCTGGGCGCCACCTCGCTGCAGCGGCTGCCGGTCGATCTCTTTCCCCAGATTCAAGTGCCGGTGGCCTTCGTC
>JAPLLI010000117.1 GCA_026387615.1 Nitrospirota bacterium | reverse complement strand
ATGCCAGTACCAGATCACTTTTCACCTGTCAACGAACCGCCACGCTCCCGACGGCAGGTTGACAACGGCGAAGACGAAGTGATAAACAACCGAGCCGCTACGTAGTCTGCCTTTTCAAGAAGTTATACGGAGGCGCTCGATGTCGACCCCTGAACAATCGCCAGCAACCCATGCGCCGGTCCCGGCGCCGACACGTCAATATGTGAACTTCGCCTTCTATAAGATCGATCCGGCTTGGCGGCGCCTTCCCGAAAGCGAACGCACCAAAGGCAAGCAGGAATTCTTGAACGCGGTCGAAGAATATGCAGGCCGGGTGCTCGTGGTGGCCTACTCCTCGATCGGAATCCGAGGCGATTGCGACATCATGCTCTGGAGGATCAGCTACGAGCTGGAACTGTTCCAGGACATGACCACCAAGATCCTGGCCTCAGGCTTGGGCCAGTACCTGACTACGCCCTACTCCTATCTCGCGATCACCAAACGCTCGGTCTACGTGGATCACCATACCCACGAGAATCAAGAGAGCAAGCGTTTGACCGTCGTGCCGGGAAAAGCCAAGTACATTTTCGTCTATCCGTTCCTCAAGACGCGCGAATGGTTCCTGCTCACCAAGGCGGCGCGCCAGGGCATGATGGACGAACATATCGAAGTCGGCCATCGCTTCCCCTCGGTGAAGCTGAACACAACCTATTCGTTCGGGTTGGACGACCAGGAATGGGTCGTGGCCTTTGAAAGCGATAAGCCGGAAGACTTCCTAGACCTCGTGATGGCGCTCCGCGAAACCGAAGGCTCACGCTACACGTTGCGCGACACGCCGATTTTCACCTGCATTCGCAAAACCCTCAAGGAAACTCTCGACACCCTCGGCGGCTAACGCCACGTCGAAGAGATGCATTGAACAGGGCCTTCGGTCTCACGATCGAAGGCCCTGTTTCTTTTGAAAACCCTCCCCGCAGGATGCTCAAAAAGGCCGTCCTCATCGTGTGTCCGTCGTTCGTGAAGCGTGAAACGTATCTCGCAAGCCAGAAAGTGTTCCGCTTCACGAATAACGCTTCACGAGATACGGTCGTTGAGCTGGCGGCCTGTTTCAGCATCCTGCCAAAGGATTCGCCGCTTTGACAGCCGAATCACCCATATGATACCTCTAATGGCTGAGGGGCGGACATCCAAAACCAGGCGCCTCAACACTTGCAATGGCTGATAATAACTCACTCTACGCGATCCGCTTTCCCGACGGGTCGTTGAGCTTGTACATCGACGAAGACTACGCGATTGAACGAGGGGTGGACCCTGCCACCCTCACGCGCGTGGAAATCCCACGGGACATGTTCGTCAGCGGGACCATCCAAGAGATTCGCGAATACGTCGCCCTCTATCTGGAATCGCGCCATTCCGGCACTGCATAGGGGCTTCACATGACCACCATCGCTTCACCCGCTTCACTCCTGACCGCTGACATGATCCGATCCGTCATCGACGCCATGCCGATGCAAGGCAGAATCATGCTGCGCCTGATCCTGCTCCAGCACTTCGACGTAACGGACGAAGAAATCCTCTACATGGTGGCAGACCAGCCGGATCCCCGCTGCGTCACCGGCACCAAGCGCATCCACGACATCATGACCAAAGAATCGATCAAGGCCGTTACGGACCGGCGCAACCAATACCGCCGGCAGGTGCGACTCAAGCGGGAGCGGACCTGGCTGCAATGCGAAACGCTTCAGAGACTCCTGCGCCTGCGTGAAGGCCTCGCTGACCGTGCGCGTACGCTCCTGACCGAACGTTTTTCCGTTTCCGCCGAGAACCTCGATGCCTTGCAGGCTTCCGCCAGGACCGTGCTGCCCAGACCGGCCATCCGCCTGCTGGAACAACGTTGGGAGGCCAATGAGGTCACGGCCGAAGACTATCAGTTGCAACGGCTGAGCATCGAATACCAGACCCAGCTCCGCATGGCCGAGAAATATCGCAAACGGCTCGACCTATCGGAACGGGAGCGGCAGACCGCGATCTATGCCCCGCTGCAGGACCACGAAATCGGACATGTCTGGGGCATTCCGGCCGGCAGTCTGGCCGCGCGAAAAGTGAAGTACCTCACGCAATACCTGCAGGGACTCCAGGCGAAGTTGCAGGCTGGCGGCCCCGGCGCAGCCGCAACGACATCCCCCTTGGACTTGTGGAAGGAAACCTTCGCCGTACTCGCGGAGGAGCCCATCGAACGGTCGCCCTCAACCTACGACGGATTGGAAAAAACCGAGTCCGCACTCATCGACAAACTGACCTTGATGGTCTGGGGCAGCCTGGCCGAAGAAAGCGAAGTCAAATTCTGGACCTCCCTCGTCTTCGGCGCCAGCTCCAATGCCATGCATTCAGAAATCACCCGAAACCTGTTCGGGCTACAGCGGCTCACCGCCATCCTCAACGACATGGATACCTCGATCGAAGCCCTGGATGAAGAATTACTCAAGCGGACTGCGCCAAGACAAAAGCTTGAAGCGGGAGCACTGGAAGGCCCGGCTGAGCCGGCGGTGAAGGAATTGAGCGAAATGCAGGCGCAGATCCTCAACAGCATGAGAGGCGAAGATGCGACCGGGAGAGCCTCCGATAAATGGTAGAACAACATCCCTGATTGCGCTTTGTCCCCGGTGAGGTATAATACACCCACATCATGGCCAGACCATTGAGCACCCAGCAATCCAGCCTCTCCCTCCTTCTGAGCGCCCTTGTGTTGCTATTCGTCTCTGCCCCGTTAACCGTTCACGCAGCGGGCCTGCTGGAGATCACGGAACTCCTCACCCATCCTGAGCAATACGACCGCCAGGAAGTCGTCGTCTCAGGCCAGGTCACCAACGTTCAACTGGCGACGAACCGGCAAGGCCAACCGGCCTATGGATTTCTGCTGAAAGATCAGGCTGGCACATTGAAAGTCATCAGCCTCGGGCAGATCGAAGTCCGGGAGGGCGACCAGGTGATTGTGGAAGGGATCTTCGCGCGCCTCCGCCAAGCAGGACGCACCATCATCTATAACGAAATCAAAGCCCTCACGATCAAACCGCTGAACCGGCTCAACCCGGATTTGGTCGGATAACCTCTCGCACACGATTGCCACCCTCCCCCTCGCTGCGCCCAGATCAGCGACGTCGAGGAAACTTCAGAAACCACCGAAGCAACGCATCCTGCAGGCGATGAGGCAACAGCACGGCCATGAGCGCACGAAGCTTGGCATCGGAGCCGACCAGGTAGTGGGTCTGAGGGCGCCGGGCCGTCAAGGCATGTTCCACTGCCAGGGCCACGGCGTCGACAGAGATCGCGCGCCGCTCCACCTCGGCAATCGCCAGGCGAACAGAAGCCAATTGCTCCGCATACAGCGACAACGCATCGGGCTGAACCGTTGTCTGAGACTGATCGGCAGCCGCAATCGACTTCCCCCAAATCGGCGTCGCAATCGCGCCTGGCTCGACGATCGACACCTCGATCCCCCAGGCATCCAACTCAAGGCGAAGCGCCGCCGTCATCGCCTCCAAGGCGAACTTGGACATTGAATAGGGCCCGAGAAACGGCATGGTCGTCCGTCCCGCAATCGACCCCATATTCACGATGCGGCCCCTCCCCTTGCGCAAGAGCGGCAAAAAGGCCTGCGTGACAGCGACCGGGCCGATCACGTTCACGTCCAATTGCTTTCGCAGTTCGGCAATCGGCACGACTTCCAATGGACCGGCGACGGCAATCCCCGCATTGTTCACAAGCCCGGCTAGGCCAACGTCACCGACAGCCTCCCTGACCAGGCCTGCAACCCGTCCGATCGAGACCTCGTCCGTAACATCCAACAGCAGCGGTATCAGCCGCTTCGTCCCCTTGGCCTTGAGCGCCGCTCCATCCTCCAGACGACGCACCCCGGCAAACACCAGAAACCCTAAGGCATCGAGGTGCAGGGCACAGGCCGCCCCAATACCAGTTGACGAGTAACAACTCGCTGGATAGTCAATAGGTTACAATGTAAAGCTATAGCGATTCAAAAGCTTTACATTGACAATGCGAGCCCAGCCACAGAACGTGACCGGTCACGACATACGCCTGCCGAAACAGGCTGGTGGAGTCAACGACAATGACAGGTAGAGATGAAACAGCCGAAGAAGATCAGCCCGAGCGGTTACTTGTCCGAGCGGTAGCGCATGCGGGTACCCTGAAGGAGGGAGAGCTCGATCTCACTGGCAGTCAACTCGTCGGGAAAGTAGGTCCCTGAAATCTTCGCGGCATTGATGCTGGCGCCTTCAAGCTTGGCCTTTCGAAAATCCACGCCCCGGAGGTCGGACTGGCGAAAATAGCTGTTGCTGAAATCGAGCCCCTCGGCATTCAACCCTCGCAGGTCGAGACCCCGCAAATCGCACCCGCAGAGATCCACCGTATCTCCTGAGGCCTTCCTGGCATTGAACTCCGTGATGCAGCCTTCGCGCAGCAACAGATACATCGGATCTTTCGGGAGTCGCAGAGTCGGACGGGCAAGGTTTGGCGTATCCATAGAATCTCCGATCTTCAACTCACCACTTCTCTTGTCGGCAGATTTCCGCGTAACTTGAGGGCCCGTCAGCCCAGGGGCACCCTGATGGTCACCTCGTTCCCCAGATCATTATACGCAAGGTCGGGAAAGAACGAACGCGCGAGAAAAATACCCCGTCCTGTCGCATCGCCTGTCGGACAGGCCTCCAGGCCAGAATTCTCCGGCGCCCGCCAACTGAACCCCTTCCCTTCGTCAGCAATATGGTAGGTCAGGAGCTGCTGAGGCTTGTCGTAGATGGCGCGAATGGTTACCCGGCGGTCCCGGAATCGCGCATCCTGCTTGCGTCGCTGGATCAGCGCGTCATATTGGTCTGCAGCCACCGCCTTGATCTTGTCATGATAGCGAACCTCAAGGCAGCCATGCTCGACCGCGTTCATCACCAGTTCATACAGGGCGGACCGAAGATGAAGCTGCCGCATCTCCACCAGCCCCATCGCCGTCCCATAAATGAGCCAGCGGATCGTGCTTTCCACGCTGTTCGGGTCAGGCGCCATGACCAGATGGTACTCCAACCGTTCGATGCCGGCCGAATCATCCACCGTAGCGGGCAGCCGTTGAATCGCCCGTTGCAAGACATGCGCGAGCTTCTCCGCATGAATCGGCTGCTGGACATAATCGAGCGCCCCGGCGCGCAAACCGTCCATCGTCGACGCCACAAGACCGGCGTCGGTCAAGAGCACGACCGAGCAGGTCGGACGCCGCTCACAAATCTGTTTCACCAAGAGAAGGCCATCCTGTTCAGGCCGAGAGACATCCACGAACACGATGTCCGGCTGCGTCATCTCGAAGGTCGACAAGCCGAGCGAGGCCGTTGAGGCGGAAATGACCGAATGCCCCTTCTCTCTCGCATGCTCAAGGATCATGGCCTGCGTGTCCGGATTACCGGACACGACAAGCAACGTATAGGCCCGCGTGTGCACATTGGCTCTATCGACTATGCGAGGCATCATCCGGCAATCAATTTCTGAAGCGCGACCAGCACCTCTGCTAAATGGACATCAACCTCCGCACAGGCCAAGGCGGCCTCCGCGAGCTCGCCCTGTCGGCCAAGCGCTTCCAGCCGCTTCGCACTCTCAAAGAGACGCGGCGCCCCGATCGGCAGGCTCGCCCCCTTCAGCTTGTGGGCGGCTGCCGCCAACCCGGCAGGGTCCTGCCGGGCCAACGCGACGTGAGTGGCCGCCACATCCTCGGGACCCTCTTGCAGAAAAAGATCCGCCAAGATCAGGAGTAGACTTTGATCGCCATCCGCCCGATTCAACGCCTCGGGAATGTCCAACACCATCATCGTATCCATGGAATGTCCCCTCCGTCACCCAGCCAGCTCAAGCCCCATGACCGCCGCATCGTCCGGAAAATGTGGCGCCTGTTGCCAGCCTCTGGCTTGTGAGAAGCAGGCCTCGATGGTCGCGCAGAGCGACCGCGCCCTTCCCGCATCGATCACCGCTTGAAAACGCCCGCGCCCCCAGAACTCCCCGGTCGGAGAGGGCACGTCGTAAATCCCGTCGCTCAACATAAATAGCCGATCTGCAGACTGCAGGACCACGCGGCTGCTGGCAAACTGCGCGGACGGGTCGAAACCCAGGGGAAGCGAGGCCTGGGTGAGCCACCGGGACGGGCCCTGCACCGGACTGAGCAATGCGCCGGAATGGCCGGCGGCAGCATAGGTCAGGCGGCCGGTCGGCACGTGAAGTTGCCCTACCCACAGCGTAAAATATTCCCCATCGGCACTCAGGGGAAACCGTCGGTTGGCCTCGAACAACACCTGCTCAGGATCGTACGATCCGAGCATTTGTAGAATATTCTCCACCCGCAAAAAGGTCATCAGCGACGCCGACCGCAACGCGGCGGCAAGCCCATGTCCCGACGCATCCAGGATGTAGAGACCGAGATGGTTCGCATCGATCGCCATCACATCGAAGAGATCGCCGCCCAACGTCAACGACGGCTGATACTCCCATGCGAGCGTGACGCCCTGAGCCGGGTTGCCTTGCCGTGGAAGCAACGAACGGACGAAGGACGCGGCCGACTGAAGGTCCGCATCCATCTCCGCCTGCTTCGCTTCCAACTGGAGCATCGACGACTCCAGTTGCGCGCTGGTCACTTCCAGCTCACGCACCAGCCTCCCGGTGCGCAGACCGGCCAGCACACGGGCCATAATTTCCTGCTTGCTGGCCGACTTACTCAGGAAATCGTCGGCGCCACGGACCAACCCTTCGGCAATCTGCGCCGGTTGATCCTGAGAGGTCATCAGCAGAACATGGCTGGATTTCATCGTCGGATCGCGGCGCAAGGTTTCGCAAAACGTGGGACCGTCCATCTCCGGCATCATCCAATCGACAATGATCAGATCGGGACGTTCGCGGCCGGCGACCTCAAGCGCCACTCGTCCATTGCCCGCCTCCAGCACCCGATAGCCGAGCCGCGTCAGCCGCGCCGCCATGCTGGTTCTCGTTACCGGCTCATCCTCCACCAGCAAAATCGTCGCGGGACTCGCGCAAGCGGGAGCGGAGGAATCAAGGACAGAAAGGAGAGGCTGTGGCATTTTGAGATCCATGAGCATCCACCTTGACGAGAGAGTGGCTAGGCCGCAGACGCCGCCAGAGCATCGCCTTCGGTCTCATAGATAGGGATCATCGTGGGAATATTCGCCAGGCTCATGATCTCCCGCACATAACTCTGCGGTTTCAGGAGACTGACACGGGTATGGTGGAGCTTGAAGCTCTGCGACAAGAGGGCGAGCAGGCCAAGGCCTGAGCTATCCATAAATTGCACCTCTTCCAGGTTCACGATGAGGTGCGGACAGCTGGCGTTCGTGAACTGCGCCACGGCAGCCTTAAAAACCGCCCGGCTACTGTAGGTCAGGTCCCCTTTCAAATCGAGGACGATGGCGTCCCTCAGGTCACGCTGGGTAATGGTCATGCACCGGTCCTTTCGTGGCAGTCCACAGAGGTGACAGCATCCGCTCCCCTCGGCCTGAAGCCGTTGTCCGACAGTACGTTACATACGGTTCGCGTACGTAATCATCGCCGCAGGAATGTCATCCAACGGCAAAATCTTATCGACGCACCCCAGCTTGATCGCTTCCTTCGGCATACCGAAGACGACGCAACTGGCCTCGTCCTGCGCAATGGTATAGGCCCCGGCCTGTTTCATGGCCAGCATGCCTTTGGCGCCATCGCCCCCCATGCCCGTCAAGATGACGCCGATGGCATTCGCGCCGGCGTACCGCGCCACGGAATCGAACATCACGTCGACCGACGGACGGTGCCGGTTGACCGGCGGATCCTGATTAATCTTGACGCTATACCGGGCGCCGCTGCGCACCAGGGTCATGTGATAACTCCCGGGCGCGATCAACGCATGGCCCGGCAACACGCTATCGCCGTCTTCCGCCTCTTTGACGGAAATACGGCACAACTGATTCAAGCGATCGGCGAAGGTTTTCGTAAACCGCTCCGGCATATGCTGCGTCACGATGATCGGCGGCGTATTCGGCGGCAGAACTTCGAGCACCGCCCGCAACGCTTCTGTCCCCCCCGTCGAGGCGCCGATGGCGATAATGGTATCGGTCGTCTTAAGCATCGACGAGCCGGACGACAAGAGGCGGGAGGCCAGAGACGCCGCGCCGACCGCCCCCTGGGCCGCTGGCCGCCGGTTTCCGACCTTCGCCATGGCCGCGGCTTTGATCTTCCCAATTAAATCCTGCGCGACCTCTTCCATGCCTTCCCGAAGATCGATCTTGGGCTTCGTGATAAAGTCCACCGCGCCCAGCTCCAGCGCACGGAGCGTCGTATCGCAACCGACTTCGGTCAGGGAGCTGACCATCACGACCGGCATGGGGTGCCCCGCCATCAGTTTTTCGAGGAAGGTCAGCCCATCCATCTTGGGCATTTCCACGTCCAGCGTGATCACATCCGGATTCAGCAGCTTGATTTTCTCGCGCGCAATGAACGGATCAGGCGCCGACCCGACCACTTCGATCCCGGGGTCCCGCGACAGCAGTTGTGCCAGCACCTGCCGCATCAGCGCCGAATCGTCGACCGTCAACACACGGATCTTTGCCATGAGTCTTCTCCTGAAATCTTGTGATGAGTGATGAGTGATGCGTGATGGGCGATGGGTGCGAGCACACAACCCCAGGTCACATCCCGTCTCTGCACCGATCACCCTTCACTGATCACCCTTCACAGGACCGTTAGAACAACGTGACGTCGCTGTCCTCTTGTGCGCGAACCAATTGCCGCTGGTATTGCACTTCCCGATCGAAAATCGTGTCGTTCTTGACCCGTTGAATCTTCTTCATCAAGACGCGGCCCGAGTCGCTGAAGTAGTACAGTTTCCTGGGATACACGTCGCCCAGATCGGTCTTCAGGGCCTGGAACCCTTCATTTTTCAAATAATCCAGCACCCAGGCGGCATTGTTCGCGCCGACATCGATGTTGCCTTCATAAATCTTCCCGCCGCCAAAGAGCTTCACTTCCAGACGATGCCGGAGCCCGCCCCGGCTCAGGATTTCATTGATGAGGCTTTCCATCGCGTAGGACCCGTAACGCGTGGACTCCCCGCCCCAGGCATCCCCGGATTGATGTTCTTTCGGAGCCGGCAACATGAAGTGGTTCATCCCCCCGACCCCCGCCACCGGGTCACGAATGCAGGCAGACACGCAAGAGCCCAAAACCGTATAGACGATCATCGGAGTCGAGCTGACAAAAAACTCCCCCGGCAAGATCGCCGCGATCTCATGCGGAAAACGGTTGTCGCGCATGCGCCGGACATGGGCAAACTGGTCACTCATTCACGCCTCATCATTCGAGAAAAACGTCGTTCATGAAACGTGACCCGTATCTCGCAAACCAGAAAGACCTTCGCGTGCGAACGACGAGATACGAGATACGAGGGACGCATTAAGCTTCTTTCTGGTAAATCGTGGGCGCAATGGCCTTGAACTGTTGATCCAGCCGCTGCAAGCTCTCCGAATGGCCGATGAAGAGATAGCCGCCTGGTTTTAAATAGCGATAAAATTTATTAATGAGTTTCGTCTGCGTCGGACGATCGAAGTAGATCATCACATTGCGGCAGAAGATCAGGTCCAAGGGGGTTTTGATCGGAAACGTATCGTCCATCAAATTGATCCGTTGATAGCGAACCATCGCCTTCAGATGAGGCTTGACCTTGATCATGCCGGCGCTCGCCCCCTTCCCCTTCAAAAAATGCCGCTCGACGATGTCCTTCGGAAGACTCCGCACGCGCTCGTCTTCGTAGACGCCTGACGAGGCTCTGGCGAGTACGCGCGTCGAAATATCCGACGCCAGGATTTTAAAATCCCATCGCTCAGGATCCGGCACGCTATCGTACAGAGTCATGGCAATGGTATAGGGCTCCTCGCCTGACGAGGAGGCCGACGACCAGATGCGGACGCGCCGCGAAGACTGCAGCGTCGGGATAATCTCTTCCCGCAAAAAATCGAAATGCTTGGGCTCGCGAAAGAAATCGGTTTTATTCGTCGAGACGAGATCCAGGAGCAGCGTAAACTCATCGCTCTCCGTCTGGCCTGAAACGAGATCGTAATAGGCTTGAAAAGAATCCAGCTCCAGTGTGCGCAGCCGTTTGGAAAGCCGGGACACGAGCAGGGTTTTCTTGTTATCGCTGAGACTGATGCCGCATTCCTGATAGATCAACGCGCGAAACTGTTCGAACTCTTTGGATGAAATCGTATAGTCCATAACCAGTTACGCTCCGTATATCGTGCATGAAAGACACGGCTTCACAGCAATGGCGGCAGCGACAGAAGCCATCCGGACAGGTCCTGCTCGCCCACCCTGCCTCTCCAACCGGATCGCTCCATCAGCACACCCCCGTGCCACTAGCCGTGACCCTGTCGCTGTTCTATGGGCTGGATACTGTCGACAGCAGGCTCGCGAAACTTATCACACAGATGGTGGAAATCTCGAATACCTTTCACCCGTGGCGCCATCGCGCCTGGCACGAGCCGGCGGTCAGACCGCTCGCGTCATGAAACCGGGTACCACACGAATAACATGAGATACACCAGATAGGCCGTCACCATCGTGCCGGAGAAGGTCCAAACCAACAGTTGCCCCAATCGGCGATGCTGGGACAGCCTGGACGACATGGCGCCCACGCTTCCGGTGCGAATTCGGCTGAGCCCCATATACAGGTTATAACCGCCGAGGCTGATCGTCGTGATCGCCAGCGCCATATGGATGGAAAATAACGGCATGTAGAGAGCCCAATAATGCGTCTCCGGCCCCCCGAATCGTTCGCGCCCGAAGAGGACCTGCTTCAACACATAGGCCACCAGCCAGATCCCGACGATCGTGCAGGCCACGATCATCCGTCTGGAATGATGCGACACCTCATGCTGTTTCGCAGATCGCACGCCAGCCATCGCGACCAGATAGGCAGCCGTGATGCTGGTCAGCACCCCGTACCATAGCCAACTCTTCATATCCATAACGCCCTCCATGATAACGGGAGAGATTCTTGCTGGCGGTACTGTATCGGTTGAGTGCGATTATTTCTTAACTCTCCCTCCGTCAAAAAAATGACGCTATGGCAAAACCGGACAACCTGAACCTCTTGATTCAACCTGGGCCCAGGCGAAAGGCCCCCTCGCTTTTCAGCTGTCAGCGATCAGCCATCAGCTCGAAGCTGACGGCTGAAAGCTGACGACTGATGGCTAATCCTAGAATTCCTCGAACTCGGTCTCTTTATGTCGGCGATCCTTGCCGTTGCTGGAGGCGACTCCGGCTGTTTCCATCTGACCATCCACCTTCGATTGAGCCGTCGGCTTCTTCACCAGCGGTCTCTTCACCTGCCCGGCCGGGCCACTGGCCCGATGGACTGGCTGGGACTGGCTGGGCCTCTGGCTCTGCTCCTGCCCGGCCTGCATCAGCTTGAAGGTAGCGACCTGGTTCATCAGCTCCTTGGCCTGTTCCTTCATGGACTGGCTGGCGCTGGTCGCCTCTTCCACGAGCGCCGCATTCTGCTGCGTCGTCTCGTCCATCTGGACGATCGCCTTGTTCACCTGATCGATCCCGCTGGCCTGCTCCTGGGCTGAGGCCGAGATCTCGGCGATGATGTCGGTCACTCGCTTCACCGAGCCGACAATCTCCGCCAGCGTCTTGCCGGACTGGTCCACCAGCTCGCTCCCGTCCGTGACGCGTTGGATGGACTCGTTGATC
>JAPLLI010000011.1 GCA_026387615.1 Nitrospirota bacterium | reverse complement strand
CAACGCGCGGTCGCGGACTCCCCTCGTTAGACGTGCGTATTCGAGAATCGACCAGACCATCCCTGCTTGGCCCGTCTCGCTCGTCCCGCATGTCGCGCACGTCTCGCGCCAAAGAAACTATGCGCGCAGTGAAGGGCAATCTGGACACCCTGCTAGCCATCAAGATCATCGTCAACTAAAACATCATCCATCAGATCTTCAACAACTGAATGCAGCTCGATGCTGAACCACTCCTGAAAGATTTTAAAATCACGTTTCTGCGGCCAGGCGGATGGATCGGTATGCCAGCCATCTAGTTCCCGCTCGAAGATCTCGGCATAGACATGCTTCAAAACCAGCCACCCGTCTTCATCGCTTTCGAATTCCGGGATGAGATAGACCGTGTGCTCGCCCGCCATGTCCGGCACCAGACCTGAGTCATCAAGACTGGCCGCCCAATCAAGAAAGGGCTGCTTGGGTCGCACAATCAATGCCGCGCGATTCAACATGAGTCAACCTCTTGAGCCCCCATAATCAGATAGTCATGACTCAGGAGCGGAAGCAAACATTATACGTGTGACAGCGTTACAGAAAACCATATTGCTGTCCCGCCAGGACAATAAAGACTCCCGGCCTCTTTTCATCCTCACTCAAGCCGCACTTCGAGGGTGATACGCATTTCGAGACTGAACTTATCCCATTTGCCACACACGAGGTCAGATACGCGGGATTGTGCGATGCCAAGGCGCTTAGCTGCTGCGGCCTGAGTGAGCTTCTGTTTCTCGATGTAGAGGCGAAGATCACTCATGAGATTGGCGCGCATCTGAAGCACGGCTGCCTCGGCTGGATCGAAGCCAAGATCAACAAAGACATTGCCACTGGATTTAGTAGTTTTCTTCTTCATAACCGGTCTCCGGTCTGGCTACTATCAAAACCTCCTTGAGAGCATCCAAGCCAGGACCAACAAAATCCAACGCCTTGCAAGACTCGCCAGATAAGTTCGTTGATGAAATTATCAACGCCGCTGTGGCGTTGCTAACTTTCCCCTGATCACATTGAAAAGCGTAGACGTGGCTCATGGAACCAGCGATCAAGAACCCCGACCATCGGTGGCACTCACAAATATAGCACTATGCCTTATTGCGGCTTTCCATCCTCACGGCTATTATGTGGCCCGACCTCAAGCCACTCCCATAGGAGATAAATAATGCTACGGACAATACCCCATGCCATCTGCAAAGATCTAGTCACCTCGCTAGACTTTGGTGGAATTACTGCGGAAAGCGATGGACTACTTCTTGAAGCACGGATTCAAACTCCTACCTTTGAGGAACTATTAAAGGACAAGATAGATCTGGTGATGGGCTGCAAAGGATCGGGAAAGACCGCGATGTTCAGGCTGTGCATGGACCTAAGCGGAGAGTTCCTTGAAGATTTCAACATTGCGCTACTGAACGGAGCTGATGAGCAAAAGCAAGAACCGGTTTTCCAGCGCTACATTAAGGAATTCGAAAAGTATAGCGAGGACGACTTTCAAGTATTCTGGAAGGTCTATTTTATCTACCTGCTTAACGATTGTGTGTTTCGATCACCTAAGTATAAAGAGAGACTCAAATGTGCAGCCGCGGACATAAAGCGCTTTGAAGCGGCGGCCAAGAAGTCCGAAATCCAAGTCCTGAAGACTCACAATTCGCTCTTCACCATTATTCACAGTGCCATATCCTCGATCAAAAGCATAAAGAAAGTCGAAGGGAAGATCGGAATTGACGGAAGTATTAGTGCTGGCATTGAGCTCAGGCAGCCCGCCAAGGATACCGAAACCGCAACGCCTCTCTTCATCTCAGCGCTACTAGATTCCATACATAATGTATTAAAGAAAGCCAACCTTCGAATCTGGATTATGCTGGACCGATTGGACGAGGTATTCCCGCGACACTCTGAGATTGAGAGGAGAGCCCTGAGAAGCCTTCTGCGCTGCATCAGAGTATTTCAGGAAGAACATATTCGGATCAAAGTCTTCCTCAGAGACGATATTTTCGAATCTGTGACCGAAGGAGGCTTCGCCGCACTGACCCACATTACAGACCGATGCTCTAGCAGCCTCAACTGGGATGCGGACGAAATCACACATCTCGTACTGAAACGGGCATTGCAGAGTGAGGAAGTACGGAAACACTTCAATGCTGACAACGAAAGATGTAACACTAATCAGCAATACCGGTCCCAACTTTTCTACTCGATGTTTCCCCGAAAAATAAATGGTGACGATACGATCAAATGGCTCTACGCCATGTGTCAGGACGGCAAGGATGTCGTTGCACCGAGAGACATCATTGAGCTAATGCGGGAAGCGAAGCGTATTCAATTCAAGAAATTAAACTCGACAAAGGACGATCAGGACTGGCTAATTTCTCCTTCATGTTTCGCTGAGGGCTTCACAGCAATGTCTAAAAAAAAGAAAGACGTTTTACTGAAAGCCGAATTCCCAGATCTATTCCCTCATATGCTCTGTTTTGAGCAGTCAAAAGCAGAACACAAAGAAACCTCCCTTAAACTCCTCCTTGGAAGAGGGTGGC
Organism: Nitrospirota bacterium; assembly: GCA_026387615.1. Taxonomy (GTDB): domain Bacteria; phylum Nitrospirota; class Nitrospiria; order Nitrospirales; family Nitrospiraceae; genus Palsa-1315. Next base: position 3,223 of record JAPLLI010000011.1, on the reverse strand, counting down.
GCAGCAAGATTAAATCGTTAGAGTCAATTGGGTTTGTGAGGGCAGACAGGTCCAAGAAAACATGGACAATTCCTCATTTATACAGACCCTGCTTTGAAATAAGAAACGGGAGGGCGAAAACAACCTAACACCCTAACCCAGACATCCATGCTATCTGTCCTGTTTAACTGCAATCAGCACCCCCTCGCGCAGCCCTAGATCGCTGGCCAGCACCGCCGATATCTCCAATGTTTCCATGATCGTCCGGATGATGGTCGCGCCGGCGCTATGACTTCTTCGAGGCGAATTAAGGCGGCCTCTTAATCCAGCTCACTCCTGGTGTCAACGCGTGACTGCAGCCTCACGGAACATGGCATCGAGCTGATCGATCCAGTGCCGCTTGCGCGCTTCATCTACGAAACTCGCCTCAAAGCTGTTGCGCGCCAGCTGGTAGGCATGGCAAGCGCCGAGGACCGGCAGCGCGGCGAAGAGTTCGATGAAGTTGGCATTGATATAGCCCCCGAAGTAGGCCGGGTCGTCGCTGTTGATGGTGGCACAGAGGCCTGCCTCCAACAGCGCCGGCAGATTGTGCTCAGCCAGCGCGTTAAAAACCCGCAGCTTCACGTTCGACAGCGGACAGACGGTGAGCGGCACACGCTCGCGCGCGAGCCTCGCGACGAGCGCCGGGTCTTCGAGACAGCGCACACCATGGTCGATGCGCTCGACGCGGAGCACATCCAAGGCACTGTGGATATAGGCGGGCGGCCCCTCCTCGCCCGCATGCGCCACGACATGCAGCCCCAGTTCTCGGCAGCGAGCGAACAGGCGCGCGAACTTCTCCGGCGGGTGGCCTCGTTCGCTGCTGTCCAGCCCCACGCCGATAAAGTGCCGCCGGTACGGCAGCGCCTCCTCCAACGTGGCAAATGCCGCATCCTCGCTCAAGTGGCGCAAGAAACACAGGATCAGCGATGAGCTGATACCGAAGTCAGCCTGCGCACGGCGCATCGCCTGCTCCAGCCCGGCGATCACCGTTCCAAACGGCACCCCTCGGTTGGTGTGGGTCTGCGGGTCAAAGAAGACTTCGGCATGCACCACCTGTTCGGCCGCGGCACGCTCGAGATACGCGAACGCAAGATCGAAAAAATCCTGCTCGGTTCGCAATACGCTGGCGCCCACATAATAGAGGTCGAGGAAACTCTGCAAGTCGGTGAACGCGTAAGCACGGCGCAGCGCCTCCACGCTCGGGTAGGCCAACGTCAGGCCGTTGCGTTTCGCCAGGTGGAAGATCATCTCCGGCTCCAGCGAGCCCTCGATGTGGATGTGCAGCTCGGCCTTGGGCATGCGCCTCAGCAACGCAGGCAAGGCCGAACGAGGGATCGTGTCGAGCGTAGCGGCATCCATCAAATAGTTTCCCTGGGGTGAACGGCAACGCTTGCAACCGAATAGGTCTCATATCCGGTCCTTCGAAGGCTGCTCAGTTATCGTGTCCTGATTGCTAAATCTAAGAGCACCCCTTCGCGCAAACCCAGATCACTGACCAGCACCGCCGACATTCCTAGCGTCTCCATGATCGTCCGGATGATGATGGCTCCGGCTGCTATGACTTCTTCGCGGCCTTTTTCTAGGCCTGGCAGGCCGGCTCGATCGGCTTTCTTACGGCTCAAGAACGTCTGTTCGAGTTCCTGAATCGTGCTGAGCTGTAATCGATAGTTGTGGATTCTGGCTGGCTCGTGGGTGGAAAGCTTCTGAGCCATAGCGGCCAGGCTGGTGATCGTTCCCGCTGTGCCGACGAAGGTGGCTGTCCTATAGCCATCCATGCCGATGACTGCTGCTATCGTTTCTCTTGCCACCCACGCTCGCGCTTGTTGCACTTCATCGGCAGTCGGAGGGTCCTGGCGTAACAGCCTCTCGCAGAGACGCACGACCCCCATATCGATCGAGCGCACGACGGGCTTTTGGCCTGGCCGATCCAGAATGAACTCGGTGCTGCCTCCGCCGATGTCGAGAGCCAGGACATCGGTCACGCCATCTGGTAAACCGGAGCGGATACCCAGCAATGTACGCCTGGCTTCTTCGTCGCCTGAGATCAGCTCAACCTCGAAGCCGGCTTCGCGCTTCACGCGATCGAGAAACGCATCGCGGTTCCCTGCATCACGCACGGCGCTCGTGGCGACAGCTGCAACCCGATCCACCTGCGCCTCATCAATCAGCCCACGCCATTCTTTCAAGCACTGGATCACCCGATCCATCGCCGCCAGGCTCAGCCGTTTGCTCTGATCGACGCCTTCGCCCAGGCGAAGAATGCGCCGCTCCGATCGCACTTCTGTCAGCTTCTCATCAGGCTGCAAATCGGCAATGAGCAAGCGGCAGGTGAGGGTACCGATATCCACTCCGGCAAGGCGCAGCCTGGATAAAGCTCGCCCAACTGCTGATCGAGCTTGCGAATTTCAAGACGGATTCGCAGCAGCTCCGTTTCTTCCAGCGCGCGGTTCGCCACCTGCGCCGTGCCAAGCCGCAACGTCGCCATCCCCGCCTTCACATCATGCTTTAACCGCTGTAGTACGCCCACAAAAGCTCCTTGCTAAGGTCTATAGGCTGAAGGCTGAGGGAAGATCACTTCTCACCTCTAGCCTTCAGCCTCGTGCCTCTCGCCTTTCGTTTAACTGACTGACCCCAAATCCAACTTCGTTTCCCACCGCCTCAACATCGCCTCTCGCAGGGCACGGTGCACCGGCAACTTGAGCTGTGGATCCTGTTTCAACAGGGCAAAGGCTTCCTGCCTCGCCTGCTGAAGCAGCTCGGCATCCCGCAGCAAATTCGCGACGCGGAACTCCGGCATGCCCCATTGCCTGAATCCAAAAAACTCGCCCGGCCCGCGAATGCGGAGATCTTCCTCGGCAATCACAAACCCGTCGGTCGAGCGCACGAGCGCATCCAGCCGCTCTCTGGCAGCCAATGGCGGAGTCGGGGTAGAGGGATAGGGGGATAGAGTGGTACCCTTACCCCCTTGCCCCGCTACCCCCATACCCCCCCGCCATCCACCTGAAGCCATCAACAGACAATAGGACTGGTGCGCACTGCGCCCGACCCGGCCTCGCAATTGGTGCAACTGTGCCAGCCCGAACCGCTCGGCATGTTCAATCATCATGACCGTGGCATTGGGCACATCGACCCCGACCTCCACCACCGTCGTCGCGACGAGGACCTGGATCTCCCCCTTCTTATACGAGGCCATGACCCGTTC
>JAPLLI010000154.1 GCA_026387615.1 Nitrospirota bacterium | reverse complement strand
GACACGCGCATCATCATCGATCATGCGTTGGATGCCATCGTCATCGTGGATGCGCAGGGGGTGATTGCAGATTGGAATCCCCACGCGTCTCGCATTTTCGGCTGGGAAAAGTCCGAGGCGCTGGGCCGCTCGATCATAGAGACGGTGATCCCTGGTCCCTATCGTGGTGAGTATCGGGAGGGGTTCCGGCAATTGCGCATGACGGGGCAATGGCCCCTCAAGAATCAACGGGTTGAAATGGCCGCGCTGCATCGTGAGGGACAGGAGTTTCCTATTGAGATCACGATCGTGCCGCTCGTCCGTGCAGAATCGGTGGTGAGCTTCTTCATCCGTGATATCTCGGAGCGGAAGCAAGCGGAAAGCGAACGGATCCATCAGTCGACGCGACTGTTGACCCAGCAGGCGGCGTTGGCTGGATTGACGCAGAGCGAAATCTTCCAAAGCGCGGATCTGCTGCCGTCGCTACGGCACTTGCTCGAAGTGACGGCCAGGACGCTCACGGTTGAACGGGTCAGCATTTGGCGCTTTACCGATGACCGAAGCGCCATTCGCTGCCTGGACCTCTACGAGCTCTGTGCGGATCGCCATACATCCGGTCTCGAGTTTCAGGTCGCGGACTATCCTCGATACTTTCGCGCGTTGGCGCAGAAATCCACGATCGCAGCTGACGATGCGCCTCAGGACAATCGAACGAATGAGTTCTGCGACAGTTACCTCCTGCCGCTGGGGATTACCTCACTACTGGACGTGCCGATCCGTCTTTTCGGCAACGTGGAGGGGGTCCTCGGCCTTGAACATGTGGGACCCCAGCGCCGATGGATGGATGACGAGCAGTTGTTCGGCGCCGCGATTGCCAGTCTCATTGCCTTGGTCTATGAGCAAGAGGAACGCAGGCACGTAGAGGAGGAGTTACAGCAGGAAACCGGCCTTGTCCAATTGTTGCAACGTGTGGCGATCGCTGCGAATGAGGCCAGTTCAGCGGATGACGCCCTGCAAATCGCACTGGATCATATTTGCGCCTATACCCGATGGCCGGTGGGACATGTCTATCTTCGTGCTGATGACGGGCGTGAGGTCTTGCTCCCCACGACCATCTGGCACCTGCAACCGCCCGAGCGATTCGAGACCTTTCGCGCGATCACCGAGAAGACGGAGCTCGCGATGGGGCAAGGTCTTCCCGGTCGAGTTCTGGCCTCCGTGTCCGCCACCTGGATCGTTGACGTCACGAAGGACGCAGAATTTTTCAGGGCGCAGCTAGCGAACGATATCGGTGTGAAGGGAGGGTTTGCCTTTCCTATCGTGGTGGACGGTGTCGTGGTTGCGGTGTTGGAATTCTTCGCGGAGCAGGAGGCTGCACCAAACCCACGACTCTTGGCCATTATGGAGGTGATCGGGACGCAGTTGGGACGGGTCATTGAGCGCTCCAGGGCCGATCGCGACTTGCGGCAGGCCAAGGAGCTTGCGGAGGCCGCGAATCGCGCCAAGAGCGAGTTTCTCGCCAACATGAGCCATGAGATTCGCACGCCAATGAACGGCATCCTAGGGATGACCGAGATGATTCTGCAGACGCAACTGAACGACCAGCAGCGGCGCTATGCCGATATTGCCTATCGATCGGGGACGGGGTTACTCCAGATCATCAATGATCTCTTGGATTTTTCAAAGATCGAAGCGGGGAAGGTGGAGCTGGAATGTGTGCGATTCGCGCCCCGTCGATTGTGTGAGGACGTGATCGAGTTGTTTCATGAGCGCGCGACAAGTAAGGGCCTTGAATTGGTCTGCGCGGTGGATGCGATGGTGCCGGACCAGCTGGAAGGCGACCCGCTCCGCCTGCGGCAAGTCGTGATTAACCTGGTGAGTAATGCCGTGAAGTTTACGGAGCGCGGCAAAGTCGTTTTGGGGGTGTCTGTGTCGGCGCATTCTGGGGCGTCGTGTGTGCTTCGGTGTGATGTGTGCGACACCGGAGTGGGAGTGGCTTCGTCGGTCCGAGGCCATATCTTTGACGTCTTTGCACAAGCCGATAGTTCGACGACAAGACAATATGGCGGGACGGGATTAGGTCTGTCGATCGTCAAACAGCTGGTCGAGTTGATGGGCGGGACAGTGGGCGTGGATAGCATCGTAGGGCATGGGGCGACATTTTGGTTTACGGCCCGGTTCGGCTGTGTCGCCGAGGCCGAAGTGGCTCCTCCGGATGATGTGCCGGCTTGTGGCAGATCGGTGGCAAATTACGGGTCCGCTGGACCGCAGCGGCCCGCGCAAGTGCCGGCCGGTTGTTCGCTCCAGGCTGGGGCGATGAGTGAGCCGGATCTCGGAGGTCTGATTCTCGTGGCCGAAGACAATCCGGTCAATCAGCAGGTCGTGGTGGCCATGCTGGAGTCGTTTGGCTGTCGAGTTGATGTCGTAGGTACCGGGCCTCAGGCGGTGGAGGCCGTTTCGCGTGTCCCGTACGACCTGATGTTTATGGATTGCCAAATGCCGGGGATGGATGGCTATGCCGCGACCCGCTCGATCCGGAGCCGTGAGCGGCAAGGAGCCGGGCCAATCCCGATTATTGCCCTGACGGCTCATGCGTCGAAGGGGGATCATGCGATGTGTCTCGCTGCTGGCATGAATGAGTATCTGAGTAAACCGTTTACGCGCCAGCAGCTTCGTGATGCCCTCGCCCGATGGATTCCTGCTTCTTCCCGCATGGCCCCGAGTGTCTCCGGTGAAGGACGGCTTGCCCCTAGGACTGCCCCAAAAGTTGCTGCGCTTCAGGCTGGAGAGGTTGCTGTCTTGGAGCGGCAAGCACTGGATGAGATTCGGTCGCTCCAACGTAGGGGTCGCCCTGATTTTCTGGCTCGTATGATTGAGAAGTATGTCGTGTCCTCGAAACAACAGGTTGCGAGGATTCGACGCGCGGCAGTATCAGGGGATGCCACTGCGTTTTGGCAGGCAGCCCATGAGTTGAAGTCGATCAGCAGCATGGTGGGGGCATGTAAGTTCGCGGAGTTGTGTCGTCAGCTTGAGGTGCTCGGGCTGGCTGCGGCACTCGATCAGGCGCCTGAAGTGCTGCGTCAATTGGAAGCATCCTATCCGAGCGTCTGTGCGGCTCTCGAGGTAGAAGCGAGGAAAGGACACTGATATGGAATGGCAAGGAGAACGAGCGGCGCCCCTCGCGCTCGTAGTCGACAACGACGGGTTAGTGCGGATGGTTGTGCGCGAGGCGCTCGAACTGGCCGGGCTGGAGGTCTGCGAAGCGGAGAGTGGCGAGCAGGCGTTGGCGTTGTTTGCAACGGCCAGGCCTGACATCGTGTTGTTGGACGTCATGATGCCGGGTCTTGACGGGTTTGCCACCTGTGCGAAGTTGCGCGAGTCTGTGGATGGCAGCCGGGTGCCCATTTTGATTATGACGTGGCTCGACGATGCGGAGTCGATTGCCCGCGCCTACGAACAGGGGGCAACCGACTTCATCGACAAGCCGCTGAATCCGACGATCTTGAGTCACCGTGTGCGGTATATGTTGCGGGGAAGCTTCGCGGTGAACGCGCTTCGTAAAAGCGAGGAGCGGATGGGCCTCGCGCAGAGGATTGCCCAGATTAGCAATTGGGAATGGCGCCCGGACACGAATCAATTTATGGCGTCAGCTGAATTGTGTCGCCTGATGGGCATTCGTCCGCAGGATTTTGCGGGAACGCTCGACGCATTTCTCGATCGCGTGCATGCGGACGATCGAGGCCGGGTGGAGGAGGCGCTGAGGAGTTTGTTGACGAAGCGAGTGCTCTGCAAGGTCGAGCATCGTGTCGTCCTGCCGGCTGGCGTGGAGGTGACGGTCATTCTCCAGGCCGAGGCGCTGTCTGATGGCCAGCAGAAGGAGCTGTCGGTTGTCGGGACGGCGCAAGATATCACTGATCAGAAGCAGTCCGAGCGGGAGATTCACCGGTTGGCGTATTTCGACAGCCTCACGGGGCTGCTGAACCGTGTCTCGTTCAAAGATCGTGTCACGCAGGCCCTTACGCAGGCCCGCCGCCGCCATACGATTTTGGCGACGCTCTTTCTCGACTTGGATCGCTTTAAAATTGTGAACGATACGTTGGGGCACAACATCGGCGATTTGCTGCTGCAGAGCGTCGCGGATCGTCTGGCTGAATTTGTGCGGCCGAGTGATTCTGTGTGCCAAGCAGTGGGGGATGAGGAGAATCATTTACTCGCGCGATTGGGTGGCGATGAATTTACCGTGCTGTTGACCAATTTGCACGATGTGCAAGATGCCGAGAAGATTGCGCGCCGTATTATGGTGGGATTGGGGCAGCCATTTATGATTGAGGGGCATGAGATCGTCGTCACGGCCAGTGTGGGGATTGCGGTTTTTCCGGATGATGGGGACTCGGTCGATGCCTTATTGAAACATGCGGACGTCGCGATGTATCGCGCCAAGGAAGATGGCCGGAATAATGTTCAGCTCTATTCTAGCCGCCGAACGGCCTCCGTGAATGAGCGGGCGAAGGTGGAAGATGCGCTCCGTTATGCCATAGAGCGGGAAGAGTTCGCCCTGTATTATCAGCCGCAGGTCGATCTGCGGACGAATGGGATCGTCGGGGCGGAGGTGTTGGTGCGTTGGCAGCACCCCCAGCGAGGGCTGTTGTCGCCAGCTGAATTTCTTCCGGCCGCGATGGATACGGGCCTGATCGTGATGATGGATGAGTGGGTGCTGCGAGCGGCCTGTCGTCAGAATCAGGCCTGGCAGGGGCGCGGCTTGATGCCGGTGCGGGTGGCCGTCAATGTCTCCCATTCGTTGATTCACGGCAGCTCGTTGCTGCCCGTGGTGGAAGAGGTGCTCCGTCAGACCGGCTTGCCGCCGGCCTGCCTGGAGCTTGAATTGACGGAATCGATCGCGATGCGCAACATGGATGCCTCGATTGCCAGATTGACCGCCCTCAGGCTGTTGGGGGTGCAGCTCTGCATCGACGATTTTGGCACCGGCTATTCGTCACTGAGCTATCTCCAGCATCTGCCGATCAGTCGGGTGAAGATCGACCGGTCCTTTATTCGCGAGATTGTGACGCAGTCAACTCCCGCGCCGATTGCGCTGGCCATTATTGCCTTGGCGCGCAGCCTCAATCTTTCCGTGCTGGCTGAAGGGGTTGAACAGGAGGCGCAACGGAAACTGCTGCTCATGCACGGGTGCGATGAGGCGCAGGGCTATTTCTTTGGGGCGCCGATGCCGGCGGAGGCATTTGCCATGATGCTTCCGGTCTCCGCCCTGCGTCAGGTGGGGTGATTCGCGTTCTCTTGCCCGATTGGTTGAAAGGAATGTCAGGTTTCTATGCCCGAAGGCGGCGGCCATAGAGCAGGGTGATGTTGATCCGCCGGCTAAGGTAGGCGTCTCTGAACGCGATCTCGTCTGTTTCGTGGAAGAGATCGGAGTTGAATACGATTGCGCGATTGGTCCGGTAGGGGACCTTCACCGTTTGCGCGCCCACCTGTTTGAGCCAGGCAAGGATTTTTGGTTTGTTCTGGTCGCTGTTGTATTCCTGAAAGTTCCAATCTCGCGGCGCTTCTTTGTCATAGACCACCAGCCCGCCGGTCTCCTGGTTTAGGTTGGCCTCGTCGGGCGTAATCCAGAAATTCACGTTGACCGCCGCCGCGTCAGCATGGATGTTGAGCCCGCGCCGCGCACTGTCGTGTTTGAAGGCCCAGGCTTGAGTGAGCCGGTGCTGTTTGAAGATGCGGGGGAATTTCATGCGTAGTTCCTCGGCGATCTGGAACAGCAGGGGGGTGGCGAACCCGTCGCCCAGAAAGGCCCCGATATAACCATTCTCGTAATCCTTCTTCCATACCGTCGACTCCCAGCAGAATCGCCGCAGGGCCTCCAGCGCTTCCTGTCTCAAGAGCCCGTCGATAAAGGTGACCTCCGGCTGCTTGGCCAGATAGCGGGCTTCTATGGCCTCGGCGTCCAGGGCCGGATGGAGTGCGCCCTCCGGGAGGTACGGGGCCGGGGCGCGATAGAGGAGCCGATTGAATGAGGCGGCGACCGGCGCGAGATCCTGGGGGGGGATGGGAACCCGATTGCCGGAAGCGGGGCGGCGGTCCAATTCGTCGCGGAGCCGTTGGAGCGATTGGAGGTAGGGACGATGTTCCTCGCTGAGGAGTTGTCGATCGAAGAGGTGCTGAATCTGTTCCTGGTCATGTTTGATGCGGGAACAATAGACGAAGGTGTCGGTGGCGGGCCTGCCATGGTCATGCTTGGCAGTGGCGGCGCGCTGGAGACAGTCGACCGCTTGCTCGTTCTTTCCGGCCCAGGACCAGGCAATGCCGAGATTGTAGAGGGCCTTCAGATAGCCCGGCATGATCGTGAGGGCCTGGGTGAATGACGCAATGGCCTCATCGAGCGAGCCCGATTCCATGAGGGCCAGGCCCAGATTGTTGAGCGCCTCGACATGCGTCGGTTTCAACCGAAGAGCGTGACGATAGGAGGCCAACGCCTGTTCGATGGCGCCCTGTTCCTTCAGGGCGACGCCCAGGTTGTTGTGGGTATCGGCATGGGCCGGATTGAGTGTGAGGGCCTTCTGGTAGGCCTCAATGGATTCAGGGATGGCCCCGCGCTCTTTGAGCCCATTGCCCAGGTTGATCCAGGCTTCCAGGTGTCGTGGATTCAATGTGACGGCCTGGCGATAGGCGCGGATGGCCTCGTCCTGGCGAGCGGCTTTCTGGGTCACGACACCGAGGTTGAACCAATAGAGCGGTGAGCCCGGTGCTTGTTCGAGGGCGCGGGAGATCGTGGTGATGGCCTCGTCGAATCGGTTGAGTCGATAGAGCAGGAGGCCGAGATGGTGTAAGGCTTCCGGATGATCAGGCGCGGCATCGAGGGCCTTTCGGTAGGCCTGTTCTGCTTCTTGCAGTCGCCCCCCTTGCAGATGTGCGGTGCCTTCACTCAGCAGGATCCGAATGGCGGATGCATCAGGGCTCTTGCCTGTCGGTGAATCTGGCTTGGCCTGGTCCATGGTCTGCCGGTCTCTGACGGGTGATGGGTGCTGAAACCGCGTTCAGCCTATCTGAAAGTGCTGTGTGGGTCAAAGGGTGGAGGAGGAGGTGTCAAACCACAGTAGAAATGTCCTCTTTCTCCCATAGTAGAAATGTCCGGTTTATGTGATGCCCGCCGCCGCGTGTCGTGTTCCTTCCGGCAGCAGGCGCTTGCGCCACGGATGCGCGCGTGTCGGCGTGACCGGGCGC
>JAPLLI010000269.1 GCA_026387615.1 Nitrospirota bacterium | reverse complement strand
GGTTGAAGTACAACCGCACGGTCGAGGTGCTCTGTGCCCTCTGTATCGTGGCGTCGTATCTCGGGTGGGTGGCGGCGCAGTTTAAGGTGTTGGGCTTGGTCCTGAACGTGGTGACGGAGGGGGCCGTGAGCCAGCCGGTCGGGATGGTGATCGGCGCGCTGATCGTTCTGACCTACACGACCTTCGGGGGCATGTTCTCCGTCGCGATTCTGGACTTTGTGCAAATCTCCGTGATCATGGGCGGCCTGCTCTATATTACGTCGGTCGTGAGCGGACTGGCTGGAGGGGTGGAGGCGGTGATCAGCCATGCGGCCCAAGCCGGCAAGCTGGAGTTCTTTCCCGATGCCACGGTTGCCGCCTGGATTCCCTTTATCGGTGCATGGATTACGATGATGCTTGGATCGATTCCTCAACAGGATGTGTTTCAGCGCATCACCTCGGCGAAGGATGAGCGAACGGCGGTGCGGGGCTCGATCCTGGGCGGGGTGCTCTATTTTTGTTTTTGTTTCGTGCCGATGTTTCTGGCTTACGCAGCCACGCTGGTCGATCCGATGACGTTCACGAGTCTGTTGGCCGAGGATTCTCAGCTCGTGCTGCCGACCTTGATTCTGCGCCATACGCCGGTCTTTGCGCAGATCGTGTTTTTCGGGGCGGTCCTTTCGGCGGTGATGAGTTGCGCCAGCGCGACGTTGCTGGCGCCTTCTGTGATGTTGAGCGAGAATGTGATCAAGGGGTTGCTGCCTCAGCTCAACGATTGGGAATTGCTGCGGGTCATGAGGCTGGTGGTGGTGGCCTTTGCCGCATTGGTCCTCATCATCGCCTTGAGTTCCAGCGCCAGCATCTATCAGCTGGTGGTGAATACCTATAAGGTGACGCTGGTGGCGGCTTTCGTGCCTCTCTGCGCCGGGCTCTTTTGGTCTCGTGCAACGACGCAAGGAGCTCTGTGCGCCCTCGCGGCAGGCCTGACCGCCTGGCTGGGGCTGGAACTATTCGGCCCGGCCGATTCGATCTGGCCTCCGCAACTGGTCGGGCTTCTGCTGGCTGCGGCTGGGATGGTGGCCGGTTCGCTGCTGCCTCAGAAGATCGGAACTCCTGCAGCGTGAAAGGCGTGGTTCGAAGTTCGGGGTTCTGGGTTCGACGCTCCGAAAACCTCGAACCTCGAACCTCGAACTCTCGTTCGTCCCGCCTCTCGACTCCGCTGTGGTAAGGTTTCTGACTATGAGTAGACCGGCGCGATGGGTGACGTATATGGGCCTGGTCATGGCCGGCATAGCCGCGGTGCTGTGCCTTGCCCTTGTGCTGTACGGCGTCTATCTCGCGACCTTTCTCGAACTGCCCAAGAGCGATGCTCATCCGCCCCTGCGTCTCTACAGTGGCCCCTTTCTTTTAAAGCCGGATCTTTCCCTGACGCACAGCCGCCTGCTGGAGAGGTTGCAACGGCTGGACTATCGGCAGGTGACAGGGCCGGTACAGTCCCCCGGCGACTATCAGCTGACCGGTCAGGCCCTCACGATCTATCTCCACGAACAGCCCGAGAATCAGATCGGCGCGACGATGGTGCGGTTGCCGTTGGAGCAGGGGCGTGTGACGGCGGTCCTGTCTCCGTTGGATGGCACGTCGCTCTTTCCCATCTATCTGGAGCCGGAGCTGCTCAGCGGCGTCCGGGGCGAGTCGCGCCAAGTGCGGGAATGGATTCCCCTGGCGCAGATCCCTCCGCAGCTCGTCGCGGCGGTCCTGACCATCGAAGATAGCCGGTTCTATTCCCATTTCGGCATCGATCCGGTTGCCGTCGGGCGGGCGCTCTGGATCAATGTCACCAAGGGCGGAGTGGTGCAGGGCGGCAGCACGATCACGCAGCAATTGGCGAAGAATTTGTTCTATTCGCCGCAGCGGACAATGGGGCGAAAGTTCAAGGAAGCGATGGCGGCATTGGTTCTGGAAGTGAA
>JAPLLI010000087.1 GCA_026387615.1 Nitrospirota bacterium | reverse complement strand
CGGAAACGCTGGACCTTGACGCTCCGCAAGAAAAATGCTGCGAGCAAGAAAACAGCCGCTCCCGCGAAGAAGTAGTCACTGCGGCCAGGTTGTTGATGGGCGAGTGAATTATTAAGGTAGCACCAATGGAACAAGCAGAATCCAAAGAAGAGCGCGCAACGCCTACCGTTTCGGAAACGGTGAGCGACGAATTGACCGATCACGTGGCAGCGGATTTCACCGGAGAGTCTCCGGTCCCAGTTGTGCCGACGGCGGAACTGACTGAGGATGCCGTCCTTGAAGAGGAAAAGGTCAAGGACGAGATCGAGATCCAGATCGATTTGCTCAAGGATCCTGATTGGGTGGTCCGCCGTGAGGCGGCGATTACCCTCGGTGAAATGGGCGATGAACGTTGCGTGGAGCCTTTGTGCAGCGCGTTGCGTGACGGTGATTGGCAAGTCAGGGAAGTGGCGATCGAGGGGTTAGGCCAGATCGGCTCTCCCGCCGTCGACCTCTTGATCCGGTTGCTGCGCGATTGGGATGTGCGGAAGTACGTGATTACGGCGCTCGGGAAGATTCGCGATGAGCGCGTGCTCGATCCCTTGATGCTGCAGCTGAAAAATGACGAGTTCAAGGACGATGCGACGAATGCCCTTGTCGAGCTCGGCGAGCCGTCGGTTTCTCGCCTGGTCAAAGCGCTCAAGGACAAGGATGAGATGGTCCAGAAACAGGCCATCATGGCTCTGGGCCGGATCAAGAGCGCCGAGGCGATTGATCCCCTTATCGGCATGCTTGCAGACAAAGATTGGTTTACTCGGTTGACGGCCGCTGCGGCGCTTGAGGCGATCGGCGAGGACCGGGGACGCGAGGCGATCAAGCCATTGATGAAAGATCCGGATATGGTCGTGCGGATGCGGGTGGAGCGGATTTTGGCGAAGTGGAAGAAGCAGCCTGCCACCGCGTAGGACTTATTGATTCAATTGCTGATCGATCTCTCGCTGGATCTCAGTAAGTTTTTTGATCGATACCGTCTTTCCCATCGATAATTCCAATCGGACTTCTCTGAACTTCCCAGCCAACGATTTCAGGGCGCTGGTCGTTTCGTCCTGTTTCGCGCCTTGCGTGGCATTCTCCAGCATCTCGGTCGCTTCACTTAATTGTTTGGTGGCTTCTCCAAAGTTCTTCTCGAACAGCTCCGCTTTTGCCTGCACCAATCGTGACTTGCTATCCAGTAAGGCCTGTCGCTTGCGGAGGTTCCGTTCGACGTCCTTTGTCGTGTCATACACATTCCGCGACAGGTTGGTGATGGAACGCTGGAGGTCCGAGACTGTGTGTTGCAACGTGCCGACTGGGCGTTGCCCGAGATAAAATCCGAGACCGAATGATGTGGCGACCAGGGCGAGAGTTGCGAGCAGTTTCAACATCGCACGATCCTTTCGGCTAACGGGCTTTGGTGGCTGTTGGGGGACGGCGGAGCTGTTGAAGCAGGCTCCCGGCTGCCGCCAGACGAATCGCGACGTCTGAGTCTTGTAGCCCTTTTTTGAGTAAGGCCATCACGGGCGCCGAGCTTTTGCCCAGGGCTTTTGCGGCTATGAGCCGTGGCTGTGGTTGCTGATCCTGTAACAGCATCTGTAGCACGATCGCGGCTTGCTTGTCGGACGTGGCGGCCAGGGCATGGGCTGCCGCAGCGCGGATCGAGGGGTCAGGATGTCTGGCCAAGTCTGCGGCGAGCAAGACGGCCGACGTATCGCCCAGTCGAAGGAGTCCTTCCACGGCACTGGCCCGTACCTGCATGTTGGCATCGCGGGTCAGGGTTTGCAGCAACGGCCGATTCTCGCGAATGCCCAGCCGGCCAAGACTCGCGGCCGCGACGGCGCGCACGCGCGCATGTTCATCGCCCAGCGCATGGGTGAGGGGTGCGACTCCGCCAGCCTGTCCATAGTCTCCCAAGGCCCCTGCGGCGAATGCGCGGACTGATGGTTCGGGATCGTACACGCCCTGGCTCAGGATCGACAGACTTGACGGACGCTTCAGTTGGCCGAGTACGCCCAATGCCGCCATGCGCACCTCTGGGTCCGGAAGCGTCACCGCGCTGGTGATATCGGCGAGCATATCCTGCTTGCCGAGACGATAGAGGGCGGCATAGGCAAAGATGGCTTCTGGTCCGTCGTCCGTCCTGGCGACCACGATGAGACGGGGGATGATGGCTGTGACCTTGGCGTCGCTCAATGCGTTCATGGCAGCAATGCGTACGGCCGGCATCGCATCGGTGAGCGCCCGTTGTAAGGGGCCGGACTTCCCTGCGAACCCGGCTTTGCCGATGGCTTCTGCGGCACGAGCTCGCACGACGACTGATGCATCGAGCAAGCCGTCTTCTAGAATTGCTTGCATGTCTGCGAGGCCGAGCTCGGCCAAGACCGTGTAGGCCGCGATCCGGACATATTCCTGTGCGTCGCGGGCATGACTGGTCACAAAGCTGAGGGCTAAAGGTCGCAAGAGGGACGGCTCGTCCTGCGTATCAGGTGGCACCAACCGTTGATAGAGCGTGAACGCTTCTTCCGGCCGTCCCAGCTTGAGGGCGCTGTGGAAGGCGAGGCGGATGAGCGGTTTCGATGGGGTGGCGTCTGGCGGAATCGATTGCCAGAGCTTCATCACCCGGTCGTATTCAGCGTGAGCGAATGCCTGTGTGGCGTCACGTTCGAGGGTTGAGCCGGCCGTCGCCGTTGCTGAGCCTGCCTCTGCTGGGGGCAGGCTCGCGATGGTTACGCTGAGGATGAGGATTATGATGGGGCGCATGTTGATCCCTGCTGCAATGGTGTCGCGAGGGGCGTTCGGGACATGTCTGGATTGACGGTTGGTTACCATGTCGAGGGGGTGCGGATCATGGCCGGGGCATAAAGATGGTTGACGTATTCCTTGACCATGCGTTTCGTGCAGAAGCGGGGCGCATTGGTCCGGACGCTTTCCTTGATGAGCTGCAACCAGCCGTGAGGCATTCCGTCGAGGTCTCGCTGATAGTAGAGGGGAATGGCTTCTTGTTCCAGGATACGGTAGAGCTGTTCTGCCTCATGTTCGTCTTGGGCATGATGATCTTGGCTCCCTAAGGGCTCAATACCCCATCCGTTGGCTCCGTTGTAGCCTTCTTTCCACCATCCATCCAGGACGCTGAGGTTGATGACGCCGTTGAGCGCGGCTTTTTGTCCGCTGGTTCCGCTGGCCTCCAAGGGGAAGCGCGGGGTGTTGAGCCAAATGTCGACCCCTTGGACGAGGAACTTCGCCATATGCATGTCGTAGTTTTCCAGAAAGGCCACGTGGCCGCCTAATCGATGGTCATCGCAAAAGCTCAACACTTCATGCATGAAGTAGCGGCCTGGCTCATCGGCCGGGTGGGCTTTGCCGGCGAAGATGATTTGGACAGGCCGCCAGTGGTTGTGGAGTATTCGTTTCAATCGTTCGAGGTCGCGGAATAACAGGGTGGCCCGCTTGTAGGTGGCAAAGCGTCTGGCGAAGCCGATCGTCAAGGCTTCGGGATCAAGTAACGTGCCTTGGGCTAAGACCTGCGAGGGCTGGAGGTGGCCCTGCATCCAGCCGCTCCTGGCGCGTTCCCGGATAAAGCTCATGAGTTTGCGTTTCATGGTTTGGCGCACGGCCCACAGCTCATGGTCGGGGGCGTCCTGGATTCGTTGCCACATCGCGGTGTCGTCGCATTTTTCCGTCCATTCCGGGCCTAGATACTTGCCGTAGAGTTGGTTGATCTCTGGCGCGATCCACGTCGGGGCATGGATCCCATTGGTCACGCTACGGATGGGTACTTGCTCGGTCGGCAGCCCTGGCCAGAGATGGCGCCACATGTCGCGCGAGACCCTTCCATGCTCATGGCTGACCCCGTTTACATGGGCGGCCATTCTCATGGCGAGGGCGGTCATGTTGAAGCCCTGCCCCTGGGACTCAGGGGTATCGCCCAGCCGGAGGAAGTCTTCCCGTGAGAGGCCCAATTGCTCCCAATAGCCGGAGAAATACCGGTCCATGAGGTGATGGGGGAAGACGTCGTGACCGGCGGGCACAGGGGTATGGGTCGTAAACACCGTGCTCTGGCGGATGGTTTCGCAGGCGTCTGCATGCGTCGATCCCTGCTGGATCAATTCCCGGAGGCGCTCCAATGTGAGGAACGCGGAATGGCCTTCATTGGCATGCCAGACGGTTGGCACGACGCCTAAGGCGCGCAGCAGACGAACCCCGCCGATGCCCAAGAGGAATTCCTGGCAGAGGCGCATCTCTTGATCGCCGCCATATAAGCGAGCCGAGAGGGCTCTGTTTTCGTCGTTGTTTTCGGGAACGTCCGTATCGATGA
>JAPLLI010000010.1 GCA_026387615.1 Nitrospirota bacterium | reverse complement strand
AGTTGCGTCGAGGATCCGGTCAGCGAGGGTAGATTTGCCGTGATCGATATGGGCGATAATCGAAAAATTGCGTATAAGGCTTTGCAAATGCTAACTCTTTTCCCAATAAAATCGGTTCATTATAGTTACTGCCCCCCAGGTGGTCAAAGCAGTCGCCCCCTCGTATAATTCGCGCCGCACAGTGATTTCCGTTGGCGCCCACGATCCGCCCCCCGCACCTGTTTCGTACAGACCCGAATGACCATGGCTAAGAAAAATCGCACCACCACACTCGCGGATTGGGACCGAACCTACCTCTGGCATCCCTTTACCCAAATGCAGGAATGGGAACAGGAGCAACCGCTCATTATCGAGCGCGGGAAGGGGTCCTACCTCATCGATACGGAAGGGAAGAAGTACCTCGACGGGACCTCCTCTATCTGGGTGAACCTGCATGGGCATCGCCATCCGACGCTCGACCATGCCATCAAAAGCCAACTCGACAAGATCGCCCATTCCACCTTCCTCGGCCTCTCCAATCCACCGGCCATTCAACTCGCGCGTGAACTCATTCGCATCGTGCCCAAAGGCCTGAAGCGGGTGTTCTATTCCGACAACGGATCGACGGCGGTGGAAGTCGCACTCAAAATGGCGGTCCAATATTGGCAGCAACGGCATCCAGAGGCAGGCCCCAAGAATACTTTTCTCCATCTGAAGCTGGCCTATCACGGCGATACCATTGGCGCAGTCAGCGTGGGCAATATCGAACTCTTCCATAAACGGTTCAAATCGCTCCTCTTCCCCACACTGGAAGCAGATCCTCCCTATTGCTATTACTGCCCGCTCAATCAAACCTATCCGTCCTGCCAGATGGCCTGTCTCGATCCGATCGAGCAGATCCTCAAGAAACGGCACCGAGACCTGGCTGGTTTCATCATTGAGCCGCTAGTGCAGGCAGCAGCCGGCATGATTACCGCCCCGCCCGGCTATCTGAAACGAATCCGTGAGCTCTGCACGAAATACCATGTGCTCTTGATTGCCGATGAAGTGGCGACTGGCTTCGGCCGCACCGGGAAAATGTTCGCCTGCCAACATGAGGGAGTCACGCCAGACTTGATGGCAATCAGCAAAGGACTAACCGGAGGCTACATGCCCCTGGCCGCGACCGTGGCCACCGAGGAGATCTACAAGGGGTTTCTCGGCAAGTACGAAGACTTCAAGACCTTCTTCCATGGCCATAGCTACACAGGCAACCCACTCGGCTGTGCCGTGGCCCTGGCCAATCTTGAGGTGTTCAAAAAAGAGAAGACGCTCGCGAAACTGCAACCCAAGATCAAGACGATGGCGCGGCTACTTCAGCCGTTTCGGCAACTGCCCCATGTGGGAGATATCAGGCAGCGCGGATTCATGGCTGCCATCGAGTTGGTGGAGGAGAAGAAAACAAAGAAGCCTTACCCGCTCGAAGCCAGGATGGGCCATAAAGTCACGATGGAAGCCCGCAAACGAGGACTCCTGCTCCGCCCGATCGGCAACGTCCTCATCCTCCTGCCGCCACTCAGTACGTCGCTTCCAGAACTCACCAGCATGGTCGCAATCCTGCAAGCCTCCATCGAAACCACAACGCTAGGAGCCTGTCCGACATTGCCTTCGTGACGAGGCGAAGGAGGTGCGACCAGATGCAAGACCGCAGGCCTGGAAAAACCGGAGGTGTATTCACTGGAATACATTGAGGTTTTTTTCAGGCCGAGAACGACGCAGATGGTCGCAGATCGTTTGCCGCAGTAGAACGGTCAATGTCGGACAGGCTCCTAACCCTGGCATCCGGCCCACGCCCATAAAAAAAGAGGGGATGGAGGCTGATGATCTTCTGTGCTCGCGCAACGCGCGGCCTCAGAAGGCCCTCGTTGGATGTGCGCACGTAGAGATGGACCAAAGGGCTCCAAAAAAGTAGAATGGACTCCGTTCACTCATCGCAATAGCCCAATAGACGATAACAGGACTTCCTGAAATCATCTAAATGAGAACAGACCAATCCATATGATGCAGAATACACTTTCATCAAGGCCCATGATCCTCTCTCGCCAACCAAACTGCGCGACAAGATTACCTAACGAAAGAGCCCTCCAGCACCGGAGCATCCACGACATCCACGTTTTCGAATCGTTGGGAGACCGCAATTCATGAGGCTCACTGAGAAACGTCCCCTGGAAAAGATTTCTCTCTCCGGATATAAATCGTTCCGAGAGCTTAACTCTTTCCGAATGAATTCCGGCCTAAACGTACTAATCGGAGCTAACGGATCAGGAAAAACCAACTTCATTCGCTTCTTTGAATTGCTTGGCAACATCATGGATGCCAACAAAGGATTACAGAACTACGTCAGCAGCCGTGGCCGTGCTGATGCTTTTCTTTTCCAAGGAATGAAGGTAACGCCAGAGTTCACGGCACACTTGGAATTTGGACTTAATGAATACAAATTCACTTTGCGAGCAGCTGACGATAGATCACTCTTTTTCGCCCAGGAATCAGCACCATTCGCAGGCCCTCTCTTTGGTCACATTAAGAATGACCAAGGCAGTGGACACCTCGAAAGCCCTTTAGCTCGATCAGCCAATCTCAGCAGTTCGCAGCAGTGGGTGGCAAACACTATCCGAGATTGGCGAGTCTATCACTTCCACGACACCTCCCCATCGGCTCCAGTCATGGGCAGGTGCAACATAGTGGACAACGAAGTACTACACAGCAACGCTGCAAATATTGCGGCATTCCTCATGGACCTGTCTAATCGCCACCCCGAACATTACGAACAAATTCTTGAAACTGTGCGCCAGGTTGCACCATTTTTCGGCACATTTGTCCTCAGGGAAGTAGGGGCAGGACAAACCCAGTTGCTTTGGAAGGACCGATACTCTGACTTACTCTATTACCCGCATCAACTCTCTGACGGAACGGTGCGATATATCTGCCTTGCCACACTCCTCCTGCAGCCAGACCCACCTTCGACGATTCTTATAGACGAGCCCGAACTCGGACTACACCCTCAAGCCATCAAACTATTAGCCAGCCTCCTACATGAGACAGCTAGCCGATCTCAGTTAATCGTCTCGACGCAATCATCTGTCCTGCTTGATGAATTTGAGCCCGATCAAGTGATTGTCGCAAACCATCGAGACGGCGAAACGGTTCTGGCACGCCAAGATCATAACCAGCTTAAAGAATGGCTCAAAGAGTACACCTTAGGCCAACTATGGGAAAAAAATGAATTGGGAGGTCAGCCCTAATGAAATGGGTTCGACTTTACGTCACAACTGAGGGGCAAACAGAGAGAAAGTTTGCCGAAGAAGTATTAGGCCCACATCTGGCGAACTACAACATTGAGGTGAAAGCACGAGTTGTTCTAACCAACCGCAAACTTGGGAAACGGGGCGGCATCATGGATTACGACAAGATTCGTGGAGACCTTCACCGCCTCATGCGAGAAGACCAGCATGAAGAAGCACGATTCACGACCATGATCGATCTGTATGCTTTGCCAAATAAGTTTCCAGGCTGGACTAAGGCAAGCCAACCAACTCACTCGCAGAATCGCATAACGATACTGGAGAGCTCACTTGAATCCGACATCAAGGATCAACGCTTTCTACCATATATCCAACTTCACGAATTCGAGGCGCTACTTTACTGCGATCTTTCGCAACTCCAAAAGCGCATCGCTGGATCAGCGCCTGGATTGAGCAAGCTTACTAAAGAAGTCAGCGGTATTCCCCCAGAGGAAATCAACGATGGCACAACCACAGCTCCCAGCAAACGCATTATTCGCCATGTGCCCATTTACGAAAGAAGCAAGGTGCGCGTTGGGGTAGCTGCTGCCGCCGCGATCGGCCTACCAGCCTTACGAAACAAATGCCCCCACTTTAATTCCTGGGTTAATCGGCTGGAACTTCTCGCCCCCAATGCTTAATGCCAAGGAAAACAACGGGTGCATTCCGGAAACGGAATCAGAACTGGCAATCAAACATCAGGAGGTTTCGTGGCGCGGGGCTGGGGCTCAGAGCGGACGTCGCCGGAGGAGCGGGGACCCGTCGAGGGTCCGCCGAGAAGGAAAGCGGAAACTGACCGAGTCTGCGAGGGAATTTCCGAAAGTTTCCGCTCAGCGGAGCCCTGACGGGTCGCTCCGGGAGGCGCGGGAGCGGCTGAGCCCCAGCCCCGCGCAATCATCTTTCGCCGTACAGTTCAATGGGCTTACGCTGTCGAAAGGCCAGAGAGAAACAATAACGGGGAACGGAGAGACTATGGTGCTCACCAAGGAATTCAAAAATACGGTTACGGCACGGGTGCAGCGAGATCCTCGATTTCGCGAAGCCCTCTTCACGGAGGCACTCACGGCTTATTTCGCGGGTGATACCGTCGTGAGCAAGACAATCCTGAGGGATCTCGCCAACACCACCAACCGCAAAGGATAGCTAAGCCACAACTGAACTATTTCGCGGCGCGTGGCGGAACTCAATTCGTCGTTCGTCGCGCGCATCTCGTCGTTCGCAAGCACGGGCTTTCCAGCTCACGAAACTTCAATCCTCGCCCCTCTCCCCGCTTTGAGAAGATCTTCGGCTGACGCTTCCTTCACGAAAATTTCCAGCTTCCCATCGCTATTGATGAGCGCGTAGGGCTGGCCTTCCGCCCCTTCGCTGTAACTGGCCACCAGTCCTGCGATGGCCTGCTTGCCGATCCGAATGGATAGTTGCTGGTGTTTCGTGACTGCTCGCACTTCTTCGAGATGCTGCTGGGTTAGGTTGGAAATCAGATTGCCGAACCGGTCCACGTGAACGATCTCCCCCAGCAAAGCCTTGCATTCCCAGGTTGGCATCGCAATCGTGAAGGTCTTGCAGTCCGTGACGAGCCTGCCGAAGGATTCGAACGACTGTTGTTTGGTCAGCCAGGCCGCAGCAGGGGCGAAGAGGTCGCGGCCATCGAAGGTGTGGCCAGCCGATGGCAGCCGATAATCCTTGTTCTCGATCTCCCGCACTTCCATCTCGGGATTCCCGGCAAGGATATACGTTAACAATCCGTTGTCGGGAGCCAGAAAGAAGTAGCGCTCACTCTTGGCGATGAGAGCGCGCCGTGCGCTGCCGACGCCTGGATCGACGACGGCCACATGCACGGTGCCCTTGGGGAAATCACGATAGCAGGAATTCAGGAGATAGGCGGCGGCTTCAACGGAATGGGGCGGCACGTGATGCGAGAGATCGACGAAGGTGGCTTGGGGATTGATCGTAAGGACCACCCCCTTCATGCTCGCCACGAAGGAGTCCCGATCTCCGAAATCGGTCAGCAGCGTGATGAGCCACGAAGGGTGCGGCACTACAGCTCCTCGAAGCGAATCTCCACGACTTCGTATTCGACCATCTTCACCGGGGTCTTCACCTCGACGAATTCGCCGACTCGCTTGCCGATCAGCGCCTTGCCGACCGGAGACTGAATCGAGATGCGGTTCACTTTCAT
>JAPLLI010000138.1:750-3175 GCA_026387615.1 Nitrospirota bacterium | reverse complement strand
ACGCCCTTATTTCCGTGACGACCAGCCATCTTGTCACCGACCTGAATCTTGCGCTTGGTGGCGATGTAAACTTTGACGTTCTTGATGGCACCGCCTTCGTCGATGCCTTGTTCGATGGCTTCAACCTTACGGGCGCGCTCTTGCTCAAGCTCGTCGAAACGACGGTGGTAGCCGTCGACGATCTGCCGAATTTTCTGCTTCACCGGCGAGTCATTCATCTCGATGCTCCGAGAAACCGAGGCCAAGCGACGCAGCAGCGTCTTGGTGATCTTGCGATTAGCAGGGATGATCGCTTCGCCGGTTTCGGAATTCTTGACGTCGAGAGGAATCTTTTCACCCAGGAGGATATTCGAAAGCGACTCCGTCATTTCTTCGCGTAAACGCGAATCGGCAGTACGGTACTCTTCGTTGACCTTCTTCAGCGCCCGGCGCTGATCATTGGGCGAAAGTCGTCCGTCGTCCTTATCGGTACGGGAGGAAACTTTCACGTCCATGATGATGCCGGAGATGCCGGAAGGCACGCGCAGGGAAGTGTCTTTGACGTCGCGAGCCTTCTCACCGAAGATCGCACGGAGGAGTTTTTCTTCAGGAGCCAGATCGCCTTCGCTCTTTGGCGTGATCTTACCGACGAGGATGTCGTCAGGCTTCACTTCCGCGCCGATACGGATGACTCCGTCGCGGTTGAGGTTACGCAGGGCTTCTTCACCGAGATTTGGGATGTCACGCGTGATCTGTTCTGGTCCAAGCTTGGTGTCACGGGCCGTCACTTCGAATTCTTCGATGTGCACGGAAGTGAAGACGTCGTCCTTGATCAGACGTTCGGAGAGCAAGATAGCGTCTTCGAAGTTGTAACCATTCCAAGGCATGAAGCCGACCAGGACATTACGACCCAAGGCGAGTTCGCCCTTATCGGTCGCGGCACCGTCGGCGATGATGTCACCGACCTTGACCTTGTCGCCACGACGAACCAACGGGCGCTGGTTAAAGCAGGTAGAAGAATTAGTCTTCAAGAACTTACGAAGATCGTAGACATAAATGCCCTTGGATTCGTCGGACTTGAACTTCTTGTTTTCGAGCTGAGCAGGAGCGACTTCTCCGTCCTTCGTGATGACGATACGGCGAGAGTCGGCGGCGGCGACGATGCCAGCGCCTTCGGAAACCACCACGGTCTTCGAGTCGATGGCGACGCGACGCTCAAGGCCGGTGCCCACGAGAGGAGCCTCGGTGATCACGAGCGGTACGCCTTGACGTTGCATGTTGGAACCCATGAGCGCGCGGTTAGCGTCGTCATGCTCTAGGAAAGGAATTAGCGCGGCGGCGACCGATACCACCTGCTGAGGCGAAACGTCCATGTAGTCGACGTCTTCGGGTTCGACTTCGAGGATGTCGTCGCGGAAACGCACGGTGACCTTACCCTTCAATCGGCTAGCCTCGTCTAACTCTGAGTTCGCTTGGGCGACCTTGAATTTTTCTTCTTGGTCAGCCGTCATGAATTCGACCTGGTTCGAAACCTTGCCACGAACTACCTTGCGGTAGGGTGCTTCAATGAAACCGAATTCGTTGATACGCGCGTAGGTGGAAAGCGAGTTGATCAAGCCGATGTTCGGACCTTCCGGTGTCTCAATCGGACAGATGCGGCCGTAGTGGGACGGATGGACGTCGCGAACTTCGAAACCGGCACGATCGCGATTCAAGCCTCCGGGCCCGAGAGCGGAGAGACGACGCTTGTGGGTCAGTTCGGCGAGAGGATTGATCTGGTCCATCAGCTGACTCAGCTGGCTGCGGGCGAAGAATTCGCGGATGGAATTTCCGAATGGCTTAGGATTAACGAGCTTCTGCGGCGTGATGGAATCAACGCTTTGGTCATACTCGTTGATGCGGGCCTTGACGGTCTTGACTACGTTCTTGAGGCCGGCGCGGCACTGATTGGCCAAGAGCTCGCCGACGTTACGGACGCGACGAGAACCCAAGTGGTCGATGTCGTCGATCGCACCGTCACCGGCACGGAGCTTACAAAGCAATTTCGTGGCTTCGACAATGTCCTCGGGGGTGATCGTCCGAGTATCGAGGGAAACATTCAGGCTCAACTTCTGATTGAGTTTATAACGTCCGACGCGGCCGAGGTCATATCGGAGAGGGTCTTGGAAGAGACGCTGCATGTGTGCGCGGGCTCCCTTGACATTCACAGGCTCGCCGGGGCGAAGCTTGCGGAAGATTTCCTTAAGGGCTTCTTCCTCATTACGCACCGTACCGATATCTTTACGGAGCGAGAGGATGACGGCACCGTCATCGAACTGAGTGTCGAAGACGCCAAACTTCTGCTTAGGCAGTTGTTTGTGGATTTCCTTAAGCGTTTCGCGTGAAAGTTTGTCGTACTGCTTGGCGACGACCTTGCCGGTCTCGACGTCGACAATCGGGTCGGCGT
>JAPLLI010000138.1:0-726 GCA_026387615.1 Nitrospirota bacterium | reverse complement strand
ATCGAGGGCCGCCTTGGCGGTCAATTCGCGGTGCTGGGAGAATAGAGCGAGGATGTCTTTGTCGTCCTTGTAACCAAACGCACGGAGCAAAGTGGTCACCAAGAACTTGCGGCGGCGGCGACGGCGATCGAGGTAAACCCAGAGCAGGTCGTTTTGGTCGAATTGGACTTCAATCCAGGTGCCACGGTCCGGAATGATGCGGAAAGCGTGCAAGATCTTGCCGCTGGTGTGCGTGGACTCTTCAAAGCAGATACCAGGACTGCGATGCAGCTGGGAAACGACGACGCGCTCGGCACCATTCACGATGAAGGAACCGCGATCGGTGATCATCGGCACTTCGCCCATCAAGATTTCTTCGTCTTTGAACGCACCTTTCTCGCGAAGGCGGAGCTTCAGGAGAACGGAGATGGCGAAAGTCGTGCCCTCACGGATGCACTCGAGCTCGTTCGTCTTCGGCATGACCAAGCCGTACTCGAGATACTCGAGACGGAAGTTGCCGTTGTTGCTTTCAACCGGGAAAGCTTCGCGAAACACGGCATCGAGGCCAACGTTCTTGCGGCCAGCGGACGTCACGTCGAGCTGGAGGAAGTCGTTGAAGGAGAAGATTTGATTCTCGATCAGGTTCGGTGGGGGGATGACTTCGCGTAGTTTACCGAAGTTTTTGCGCTCTTGAGGCATGGCTGGTGAAGGTGGGCTCGGAGTGTCTGGTTGTTTCGGTTTTACTGT
>JAPLLI010000108.1 GCA_026387615.1 Nitrospirota bacterium | reverse complement strand
AAATTCCTCTTCGTGCCGCTGGCCATGACCGTGGCCTTTGCCATGCTGGCCGACTATGCCGTCTCGATGTCCGTAACGCCGGTGCTCCTCGCCAGCTTTTACCAAAAGGGCCATGGAGGCAATGGCACGGAGGAGAGCGCGGCCTCCACCGGCTGGTTCCGCCATGTCCTAGCCCTCTATCTCCCGCTGTTACGGACCAGCCTGCGCCTGAAGTCGCTCGTGATCGGCATGGCCCTCCTGGCCCTCATCGGCACGGCCCTCGTCCTGGTTCCCCTCCTGCACACGGAGTTCTTTCCGCGGATCGACGCAGGCAATTTCACCATGCACATCTCGGCGCCGGAAGGGTCGCGCATTGAAAAAACGACGGCCATTGTCGCGCAGGTCGAACAGCTGGTGCAGGAGACCATCCCCAAAGAGGACCTGGAGGAGGTCATCTCCAACACCGGTCTCTACTTCGGCGATGCGGCCCGTTTCGCCCCCAACACCGGCAACCACACCGCCTTCCTGCTCGTGAATCTCATCACCGGCCACCAAGGCCGCACGGACGACTATATCGCCACGTTGCGACGCAAGTTGCACGACTCATTGCCCGGCGTCGAAATCTCCTTCCAGACCGGCGGCATCATCAGCGACGTGCTGAACTTCGGCCTGCGCGCGCCGATCGATATTCAAGTGCGCGGCCCGCAGCTCGACCTGGTGCGGCCGGTCGCGGAAGAAATCAGGCAGAAAATCGCCCAGGTGCCGAACACAGTCGATGTGCGCATCAAGCAAGGAAAGAGCTACCCCGAGATGCACCTCGACGTGGATCGCACCAAGGCCGCCTACTACGGCATCACGCAAGAACGCGTGATCGTCGACGTCATCACTGGCATCAGCTCAAACATCGCCTTGAGCCCCAACTTCTGGCTCGATCCCAAGACCGGCAACGGCTACTTCCTGCTGGCGCAGTATCCGGAACAATCCCTGACCAGCACCGAAGACCTGCTCAACATCCCGATCATCGGCGCCCGCACGCAGCTACGCCCCTCCTCCTCGCTGACCACAAATGGTGCAAGCGGCTCGACCATGGCGCTCCAAAACACGCCCTTCGCCGGGCGGCAGATGGACATGTCCAGCGGCTCCTACGCCTCCGGGGATGATCGGCGTGGCCCCCCCGTGCTCCTCCGGGATGTAGCCTCCCTGTCGTTCAAGACCGGCCCGGACTCCGTGGACCACTACGACCTGTCTCGCCTAATCGACGTGCTGATCACACCGGTCGGGAACGACCTGGGCCAGGTCGCCAAAGACATTGAAGCAGTCCTGGCCACCATCCAACTCCCGAAAGATGTCACCCTGCAGCTCCGCGGCGAGGTCGCCAACATGCGAGGAGCCATCGGCAACTTTGCCTTCGCGCTGCCGCTCGCCGTGCTCCTGATCTATCTCGTAATGGTGGGACTGTTCCGCTCCTTGATCGATCCCTTGATCATCCTGGTGGCGGTACCGCTAGGCTGGATCGGCACGGTGCTGTTGCTGCTGCTGACCAACACCTCAGTCAACGTGGAATCCATGATCGGCACCCTCATGATGATGGGCATCGTCGTATCCAACAGCATCCTGCTGGTGGACTCGGCCAACCGCCGGGTGCGCGCCGGCGCCACTGCGGAAGAGGCCGTCTTCCAAGCCGGCGCCAGCCGCCTCCGCCCGATCCTCATGACGGCCCTCGCG
This sequence comes from Nitrospirota bacterium, assembly GCA_026387615.1. Classification (GTDB taxonomy): domain Bacteria; phylum Nitrospirota; class Nitrospiria; order Nitrospirales; family Nitrospiraceae; genus Palsa-1315. The sequence goes on along the minus strand of JAPLLI010000108.1, from coordinate 1,270 downwards.
ACGATCCTGGGATTGCTGCCGCTGGCCCTGGGCTTCGGCGAAGGCAATGAAACCATGGTCCCCCTGGCCCGCGCGGTCGTCGGTGGCCTCGCCGTCTCCACCATCATGACGCTGCTCGTCGTGCCGGTGCTGCACAGCCTGGTCCTGACCAGACGTGTGCACCTGTCGTATGCCCCGACATCCCGATCAACCTCTGAGGAGCTGTAATGGACGATTTCGACGAACCGACCCCTCATGCACAAGCCTCACGCCGCCGCTGGTTGCCGGGGGCAACCCTGGTGGCAGTCACGGTGCTGGCCATCGGAGGCTATCTCTACACGCATGAGACCGAGGAGAGAACAACGGCCCAGCCTGGCGACACAGCCCCATCCGCTTCCTCTCAGAACTTGCCGCAGGAGGGCTCTCACGGCGACAACCAGCCGGTGGATGCGCAGGTCACGAAGCCCACTCGCCGTGAATTGGTCTACACAGTCACCCTTCCGGCGAACATCTCGCCCCTCTATCAAACGACGCTCTACGCCAAGGTGTCCGGCTATTTGAAATGGATCGGTCCTGATAAAGGCGATGCGGTGAAGAAGGATCAGATCCTGGCGATCATCGATGCGCCGGAAATCGAAGAGCAGTACCATCAAGCCCAGTCCGATTACCACATCAAGAAGCTGACGTTCGAACGGCTAGCCAAAGTCTGGAAGGAGTCGCCGGATGTCATTGCCAAACAGGATGTCGATGTCGCAGAGGCGGCCGCACAGGGAGCCAAACACCAGGTGGAACAACGGATGGCCCTCCGCGACTACACCAAAGTTCGCGCGCCCTATGCCGGGATCATCACGGCCCGTTTTGCCGATCCCGGTGCGCTGATCCAGGTCGCCACGGCCTCGTCGGCCGGAGCCATTCCGCTCTTCACCATCATGGATCTCGACAGGGTGCGCGTCTACACGAACGTCCCACAGGACGATTCGCCGCTCGTGATACCGGGACAGACCAAGGCCACCCTGAGCGTCAAGGGACTCGACGGACGATCCTTCACCGGCACGGTCACTCGCTCGACGCTCGTGCTCGATCCTTCGACGCGTAGCCTCCTCGTCGAAATCGACCTACCAAACCCTGATCACGCGCTCCGCCCCGGCACCTATGTGGAAGTCTCGCTCGGGCTGCGTGAAATCCCCAATGCGCTCGTGCTGCCTCCGCAGGCCATCATCAGCGGGCCCAAAGGAAAGTCCGTGTTCATCGTCGAATCCGGCCGCGCGAAGTCGGTGCCGGTACAAACGGG
>JAPLLI010000033.1 GCA_026387615.1 Nitrospirota bacterium | reverse complement strand
GGTGCATCATCTGGCTGAACAGCAAAAACCTCTATGCCACGATGGTCGCCCACGCCGTAGAAGTGCTGGTGCTGTATGGTCTCCTCCGTGCCACCCTGATGCCGTGAGCGATCCATGACCCCTTCCTTCTCCAGTGTTCTGGTAAACGACGCCTTCGGGGACCCCGGCGTCTATGTGGAAATCCGCTGGTCGAAGCGGGCGCTGCTGTTCGACCTCGGCCACAATGACGGGCTGGGAGCAAGAAGGCTTCTGCGGGCCACCGACATCTTCATTTCCCACACACATGTGGACCACTTCATCGGCTTCGACACCGTCCTGCGAGTGGCCTTGGGGCGCGGCAAGACCCTCCGGCTGTTCGGCCCTCCAGGCCTCATCAACAATGTGCAGGGCAAATTACAGGGCTACACCTGGAATCTGGTGGATGGCTATCCCCTGACCCTGGACGTCCAGGAATTTCATCCTCAGGAAATCAGACGGACCCTGTTTCGCGCCACCGACTGGTTCCGCCCGGAAGAGCAACCATCGCGCCCCCTCCTGCCGGAACCAACCACAGGCCGATTCACGGTCCTCGCCGATCCCATGTTCACCGTGAGCGCCGTCTCCTTGAACCATCGCATTCCCTCATTTGCCTATTCGCTGGAAGAACAGTTCCACATCAATGTGAACAAGCAGAAGCTCCACGAGGCGAACCTGCCGGTCGGTTCCTGGCTCAAGGAGATGAAGCACTATATCTGGCAGGGACAACCGGACGAGTTCCGTTTCACCGCCACCCTCTATGACGAGCATCGCCGCGAGGAGCGGGAGCTGATCTTGGGCGAGGTCAAAGAACAGTTTTGCACTATTACGCGCGGACAGAAGATCGTGTACGTCGTCGATGCCAGGTTCGACGATGAGAACGAAGCCAAAATCATTGCCCTCGCTCGCGGCGCAGACCTGCTCTACTGTGAATCGCCCTACCTGGACGCTGATAAGGAGAACGCCCGCACCCGCTATCACCTGACCGCCAGACAGGCAGGCCTCATGGCACGCAAGGCGCAGGTGCGCAACCTGGTTGTCTTTCACTTCTCACCCAGGTATACCGGGCAGGGCGAGGCCTTGGAACGAGAGGCGAGGGACGCATTTCTGGGAACATGAGGAGACGGCAACGTGAATGACTTCGTGAAGTATGCAATCTATTTCCTATTGGGCGGCACCATCGTCAGTGTCTCCACCTACCTCGGGTCTCAAGGCCGTTCATTCCTCGCCGCCTTTGCCAGCACCTTCCCTGCCATCACGGGAGCGACGTTCATCCTCATCTACCTGAACGGGGGCAACGAATCTCTCGTGGGCTACGCGAAGAACCTCTTATGGTTTGTGCCGCCCTGGATCGTCTACGTCATCGCCATGATTCAGGGCGTGCCACGAGTCGGGTTCTGGCCGGCCATGGCCCTGGCCATGACTCTCTACTTCGGCTGTATCGGGCTGCTCAAATTGGCAATCCGATAGCCTCCGCGACCCTCTGTTCACCCGACTCCATCACACGAAACCCTCTTCCCGCGATCCGTCCTTGAACCCCTGAGGCGGGATTGTTACGATGCCCATTTCCCCTATCCCCGCAACCGATTTATGGCAAGCACTAGACAGCCTCCCATTCCTTCCCGCGACCTGATCGTCGAAGGGGCCAGGCAAAACAATCTCAAGAACATCTCGCTGCGCATTCCCCATAACCAGGTCACCGCCATCACGGGCGTATCAGGATCCGGGAAGTCCTCCCTTGCATTCGACACGCTGTTCGCCGAAGGCCAATGGCGCTATGTGGAATCGCTCTCCATCTATGCCCGCATGTTTCTCGACAAGGTCAATCGGCCCGATGTCGACCGGATCATCAACGTCCGACCCGCCATTGCGATCGAGCAGAAGAATCCCATCCGCACCGCCCGCTCGACGGTCGGCACCACGACCGAAATTGCCGACCTCCTGCGACTCCTCTTCGCCAAAGTGGGCCACCCGGTCTGTCCCGATTGCGCCATTGCGGCACGCAGCTTTCATCCTGGCAGCGTCGTTGACGACCTCCTGAGCCATTGCGCCGACGCGCGAGCAATGATCCTCTTCCCGGTCAAATCCCCGGAACCGAAACAAGACCAAGTCTTTCTCCAATCACTCTTGCTGCGCGGCTTCACGAGACTGCAATGCGACAAAGAGGTCCTCGATCTCCACGAGGTCCACAGCCTTCCCAAGACCAGGCCGGACCATCTGTATGTGGTCCTCGATCGGCTGGTGATCCGGGAGGACAACCGATCCCGCCTCGTTGAAGCGATCGAAACGGCACTTCGAGAGGGCGAAGGCCTCTGTCGCGTAGAGATCATCGACCAACACTCCCGCACCTACAGCACGGATTTCCGCTGCCAGCAATGCGGCAGAACCTTCGACCCGATTCGTCCGGTCCTCTTTTCCTTCAACCATCCACTCGGCGCCTGCCCCGAGTGCAAAGGGTTCGGCAATATTCTCCGGTACGATCCAGACCTCGTCATCCCCGACCAAAATAAGTCTCTGGCCCAAGGCGCCATCGAACCCTGGACCAAACCCAGCGCCGATTGGTGGCAGAAGCAAATGTTGCTCTCCATGAAGCGGCGCGGAGTTGACCTCTCCCGTCCCTACAAGGACCTGCCCCAGGATATCCAGCAGGTGCTCTGGCAGGGAGAGGGCAAGATGGAGGGGGTGCAGCAGTTCTTCGACTACCTGGAGGGGAAGCGCTACAAGCTGCATGTGCGTGTGATGCTCAGCCGCTACAGGACACCGGTCCCCTGCCCGACCTGCGCCGGGTCCCGCCTCAGACCGGACGCGCGCTACGTAAAGATCGCAGGCCGGGACATTCATGAGCTGTCCTCCCTCACGATCGAAGAGGTGGCAGCCTGGCTCGCAGCCCTCCCCCTCTCTCCCTCTGAAGAACAGGTCGCCCGCGACATTCTCCGACAACTGACAGCCAAACTTGGCTTTCTCCTGCGCGTAGGCCTCAGCTACCTGACGCTCTCCCGCCAGACCCGCACCCTTTCGGGGGGAGAGGCCCAACGCGCGGCCCTGGCCAATCAACTCGGCGCACGATTAGTCGGCACCCTCTACGTCCTCGACGAACCGACCATCGGGCTCCACCCGCGCGACACCGCGACGCTCGCCGGCATCCTGCGAGAACTGGCAGTCGAGGGCAACACGGTGGTCGTCGTCGAGCATGATCGCCAGATGATGCTGGCCTCTGACTATCTGGTCGAGATGGGCCCCCTGTCTGGGGAAAAAGGCGGCGAGGTGATCTGCTCCGCGCCCAGGCAGGAATTCATCGCAGACACACGGTCGATCACAGCGCGCTACCTGCGCGGCGAAGACGAGATTGCCACGCCCCGCTCTCGACGAAAGGGTAATGGAAAACTGCTGGTCATCGCCGGGGCCTGCGAGAACAATCTCAAAGATCTGTCTGTCCGCATTCCCCTCGGTATGTTGGTCTGCATCACCGGCGTCTCCGGCTCCGGCAAGAGCACGTTGATAGAAGACACGCTCTACCGGGCCGTGGCCCGCGCCTTTCGTATCGAATCACTGCCCATGGGGAAGTTTCGCGCCATCAAAGGGATCGAACATCTGACCGGCATCAAGCTCATCGATCAGGAACCGATCGGCCGAACCCCTCGCTCGAATCCGATCACCTACCTGAAAGCCTTCGATGAGGTTCGTTCCCTCTTTGCCTCCGAGCGGGATGCGCTCAGAAGCGGGCTGACTCCTGGCCATTTCTCCTTCAATACCGCTGGAGGACGGTGCGACAAATGCGAAGGGAGCGGCGTCGAAAAACTGGAGATGTATTTCTTCGAGGATATCTATGCCACCTGCGAAGCTTGCGACGGGAAGCGATTCAAGCCGAACGTCCTCTCCATTCGCTATCGCGGGAAAACAATCCATGACGTCTTACAGATGACGGCGGAAGAGGCGCTGGGATTTTTCAGCGGTTCGCCCAAGCTGACAGAAAAGCTCCACCTGCTCACGTCCATCGGGCTCGGCTATCTCCGGCTCGGCCAAGCTGCGACGACTCTCTCAGGTGGAGAGGCCCAGCGGTTGAAGATCGCCGCAGAGCTCAAGGGCTCGACCACCAAGAACGGGCTCTATATCATGGACGAACCGACCACAGGCCTGCACGTCGAGGACATCAAGAAGCTCCTGGCGATGCTACAGAAACTGGTGGATAGCGGCAATACCGTGGTGGTGGTGGAACACAATCTGGATGTAATCAAATGCGCCGATTGGATTATCGACCTAGGACCGGAAGGAGGATCGGCAGGAGGACAGATCGTGGCAGAAGGACGACCGGAGCAGGTGGCGAAGGTCGCAGCCTCTCATACTGGACGGTTTCTCGCAGGCGCTCTCCTGCCGACGACCGACAACAATGGGTGCTGACACCGTGCGTCCTTAAGCAAATTTCTTCACGCCCGCTTTCTTTGCCGCCTTCTGTAAATCTTCATCGAGCGTGGCCAGGGGCAGCCCTAACCGTAAGGCTAATTCGAGGTACGAAGCATCGTAAGCGGACAACTATATCGCCGCGCCAATTGAAGGGTGTCAGACAACGCGTGCGCGAAAGTGGCAACGTCCACCTCAATATCCACGCCTTCCAGCATCTCAAGAAATGCTCCACTCCGAGCTTCTGTCACCAAGTTTTTTTCTTCCGCCTTGGCGATGACATTGGTCACCTCCAGACCCCATGTCAGAGGAACAAGAGCTTTGGCCTCTTGCATTGCATCGAGTACGTTAGCGGCATAGACAAGCTCTTGTGGCTTGCCATCACCGAAAAACCACCGCATGGTCACCGAATTATCAAGGACGAAGCTCATGCACGCCCCTCCGCGACGAGTGCCTTGATGTTGACACCACCTACCGGATCGGCCAACATGAATGCCTTCAGTTTCTCCGCTGCCGCAACCTTATCCTTCACCCTCACACCTGCGCTAGGCACGAGATCCGCAATGGCCTCCCCGCGATTCGTGATGGTAAAGCTTTTCCCGGCTTTCACCTGCCGCAGCAATTCAGGGAGCTTTGTTTTCGCTTCATACGAACCGATTTCTGTCCTCATGACATCCTCCTCCACGCACAATTACTGTAGACCAGCATACAGACCAGTCTACTAAAAATCAACGATCAAGGCGAAAAACGGCTTGGACGAACCGACCACAGGCCTGCACGTCGAGGACATCAAGAAGCTCCTCGCGATGCTGCAGAAACTAGCCACTAGCGGTAATACTGTTGCGGCGGAGCATAATCTGGATGTGAACAAGAGCGCAGATTGGGTGATTAACCTAGGGCCGAAAGGCGGATCGGCAGGCGGGCAGATCGTGGCAGAAGGGAGACTGGAACAGGTGGCGAAGGTGACGGCTTCTCATACCGGACAATTCCTCGCCCCCCCCTGCTTGTCGGTGAAAAAGAAATATGCCAAAGCCTATAACCCTGGCCGCTTTTCGGCCGTCAGCGATATCTCTATGGGCTGTCCTGCACGACGCACATCTAACCGGAGCTGCTGCCCTTCCTCGACCTGGCAGAGCTTCTTGGCCGCTCGTTCCGATTGAACTGTCGCCAGACTGATTCCGTTACAGCCCACGACTCGATCCCCGACCTTGAGACCAGCCTTGTCAGCAGGCAGGCCGCCGCGCAGTTCCTTCACGAGATAGTACCGAGCACCAGCTGATTCCTGCAGCTCCCAATTGACGCCAATTCTCCCGGACCCGAGCAACCCGGTCTGTGATCCGAAGCGGGCCAGAATGCGATGGACGATGACGCGGGCCACAGCTTCTGGATCGTCGGCTGTCGCGTCAGAACCCTGGCCTTCTCCGCTGAATAACACCAAGCCGCTTTCGACATCGATCATCCGTAACGCCAGCGCCACGCGGCTGACCTGGTCCCCTTCGCGTCGCTCCCATTGCTGAACTTCGCCGACGACAATGGCTTGCGCCCCAACGAGTTTCCCGACTTTCAGCACCGCAGCATCGTCGGCATGTTTCAATTGGACGACCTGTTCATTGAATAGTTCGTCGAGTTTGGCTCGCTCGACAATATTGATATCCAAATCCAGAAGTAACGTCGTCAGAATCCCTGCGACATGCGAGCCGGATCCTTGGGCTGCGGCCGCACCGACAAAGGGCATCACAGCCATCGTCCGGTACCGACCGATCGTGGCTCGATTGATCGGGCCGTTGCCGGTCACGACTGGCTCAGGCCGTCCGAGCATCCCGCCGGTTCCGAGGGCGGCAATGCCGGATGAAGCACAGGCGCGGCGCCGCTGTAGAATCGCCGACGGTGTGCCCCAGGCGCACAGCTCATCGTTCACCAGCACGACATGGTAGGGATATTCGCGTTGATGTTCCGCTGCGACGTTGGTGAAGGGATAGAAGAAGCAGCCGCCAATCCAAACCGAAATCGGGCAGAGGGCCAACTCATAGAGCCACTGTTTACGAGCCGTAAGAGAATATTCCCAGACCAGCAGATAACCATCGTCACGCAAGACACGATCCGGCCTGCCGAGTTGCTCGATCACCTCGGCCTTGGTCATCGGCACAGCCAGCCGATCCAGCTTGGATTCAGACTTCACCACGGTATAGAGCACACCGCAGCCAGAACAGACACCAACGAGGAGGGCCAGCCCCAGCCAACAACCAATCCGTCTGACCATACCGATGCCGCTCCAGAGAAGCCAACCACACGAGGAGGCAGGGTAACACCGGCACAAGAAGGCTGCAATGGAATGGGGGATGGAGAGACGCGAGACTAATTCAAGGAGGGGTCGAAGGGCATATCCGCATACAGGCGATAGTCCTCACCAAGGGCACTCACGATGTCAGGCCAGACGCGGGTGGGATCCTTATCGAAGACGACATTGGGGTCTGCTGGAAGGGTAAACCAGGAGCCAGTCTGCATTTCGGACTCCAGTTGCCCTGGGCCCCAGCCGGAATAGCCGAGGTACGCGCGGAATGCATCGTGCCCGCCGCTGGCAGTCAAAATACGATCGACAAGCTCTGTATCCCCCCCGAGGCAGATTCCATCGAACACATGGTGGGAATTCTCCGGGAGTTGATCCAAACGATAGAGCATCATGACCTGGTTCGTTTGCACCGGCCCGCCCGAAAAGAGAACGTGCCGTTGGCCTTCCAGGATCGGCACTTGCGGCAAGGCCTCCGAAACCGAGACCGCCGTGGGACGATTCACGACGACACCCAGCGCGCCTTCGGCCCCGTGCTCGCAGAGCAACACCACGGTCTGCCGAAAATTCGGATCGCGCAAGGACGGCGCCGCAATGAGGAAGATGCCTTTTCCGAGTGGAGCTTTCATAGCCATAATCCTACCGTGCGAACTTCTGGTGTGCAAGCAGCACAAAGAAGCAAGCGCAGAACGATGAACAATGAACGCGGAGTGTCGAGGGGACAATCGTCTCCCTGCTCATCGCTCACCGCTCACCGTTCAGCGTTTCCCTGTTACTGGTAGAGGGATTCGCGCCGGTCACGAAGCAAATCATTGTAAGGCGTAAGGGCCTTATTCCTCGCGTCGGCAGGATCGATCTCCATGAGGTAGAGTTCGTCCTGGTCACGCGGCGCGCGATGCAGAATCGCCCCCTTGGGAGCGACGACTTCACTATTTCCGATAAAGGTCAGCCGGTCTTTGCCGCCTCGCGCTTCGCTGCCTGTGCGGTTGCTCGTAATCGCGAAGACGCGATTTTCCAGGCAGCGAACCGGCATGGAGTCCGGACAATTGGGCAACACGAGATTCGAGGGATGGCAGATGATCTCCGCCCCTTTGAGCGCCAAGGTACGAGCGGCTTCCGGGTAATACCAATCGAAACAAATCATCACGCCGATCTTGGCCGGTCCGATATCCCAGACCTGAAACCCCGTGTCACCAGGCGTAAAGAACAGGGTTTCTTCGAAAAATAGATGGGTCTTGCGATAGCAGCCGATGAACCCGGACGGGCCGACGACCACGGCGGAGTTATAGCAGACAGATCCGGCCCGCTCAGGAAGACCGGCGACAATCACCATCTTGCG
>JAPLLI010000232.1 GCA_026387615.1 Nitrospirota bacterium | reverse complement strand
AACCGCCTTTGCAATCGCGACGGGCACTTCAGCCACCTTGCCTTTTCCGATGCCAACCCACCCCTGTCCATCTCCCACAACAACCAACGCGCAGAAGTTGAACCGCTTTCCGCCCTTGACGACTTTCGCGACGCGATTGATAAAGACGACTTTGTCTTTCAGGCTTAATTCATCTGGATTAACTCGCACGTAACGTCTCTCCTCTTTGTTCCCCTCGCTCCACTACCGCCACGGAATCGAGGTGCGACCTAGAACTGCAGACCGCCTTCACGCGATGCCTCGGCCAATGCCTTGACGCGTCCATGGTACATCCGACCACCACGGTCGAACACCACGGTCTGAACCTTCGCGGCCTAGGCCCGCTCGGCCAATAATTTCCCAACTGCCTTTGCGCCTTCAATGCTGCCAGTGGACTTCACCGACGTGCGCAGAGACTTGTCCAGAGAAGACGCCGCTGCCAGCGTCGCCCCCTTGAGATCGTCAATGATCTGGGCATAAATGTGAGCGCTGCTGCGAAAGACATTGAGTCGTGGACGCTCGGCCGTTCCAACGACCCGCTTCCGCACCCGCTGCTTCCGGCGTGTTAACTGTTCTGCTTTATCTGCACTATTCATGGATCACCTTACTTCCCTGTCTTTCCAGCCTTCTTACGCAACACTTCCCCGGCATAGCGAACGCCCTTTTGCTTATAGACGTCAGGCGGCTTGATCGCGCGCAAGTTTGCCGCAACCTGCCCCACCAATCGCTTATCGGTTCCCTTCACATTGATCAGCGTCTGCTTATCCACCTTCACGTCGATCCCCACTGGGAGCGGATACGTGACTGGGTTGATATAGCCCACGTTAAAACTCATCGTTCGCCCCTGCAAGGCAACCTTATAACCGACGCCGGTAATTTCGAGATTGCGCTCATAACCCTTGGTCACACCCTCAACAATGTTGCTGAGCTCTGCGCGAGTTAGTCCGTGCATCGCACGCACTTGACGGTCCTCGTTCAACCGATTCACGACGAGCACTCCATCGGCAATCGAAACCCCAAGGCCAGGGGACAACGACCAATCGAGCTTTCCAAGCGGGCCCTTGACGGACACGAGAGAGCCGGCGACTTTAACATCCACTCCTGCTGGAATCTGGATTGGTTTATTTCCTATGCGTGACATCGATTCCTCGTTCCTCTAGCAAGCCGCGACAATAACAATCTGATTGACTCGCACTGTTACCAGACCGAACACAAGACTTCCCCGCCCAGACCAGCACGACGAGACTCCTGATCCGTCATCAACCCTTTGGAAGTTGACAAGATCGCCACGCCAATACCGTTCTTGACTCTCGGGATATCCTTGATCCCCACGTAGACGCGGCGGCCAGGCTTGCTCACCCGCTGCGCCCCCGTGAGCACAGGCTGCCCTTCAGCCACATACCGCAGCTGCACTTTCAACACAGGATGTCCATCCGCAAGGTCTGCCTGGACGCCCTGAATATAGCCTTCGTTCTGGAGGATACGAAGCAGCTCTCGCTTCAGACGGGATGCTGGAATATTCACAACATCGTGACGTCGCCGCAGCGCATTTTGTATTCTGACCAAGAGATCGCTAATCGGATCTGTAACCATGCTAACCCTTTCACCAACACGCTTCGCGTAACCAGACGTGTATAACAGCCCAGTGATACGGAGGGCGGATAATCTACCAACTCGACTTCCGAACCCCAGGGATCTCACCCTTCAGGCTCAGCAACCGAAAACAAATTCTGCACATGCTAAACCGGCGCAAGAACCCACGTACGCGCCCACAGAGGCCGCACCGATGATAGTCCCTGACAGGGAATTTTGCCTTGACGGACGATTTATTTCTCAGCGCTAATCTCGACACCTACAGCTCCTTCGTTTGACGTTACGTCGTCCGGAATGGCATCCCTAAATGTTTCAACAGCGCCCTGCCCTCGTCGTTCGTCTTGGCAGTCGTGACGATCGTGATGTCCATCCCGTGGATCGACGCGACCTCATCGTACTGGATCTCAGGGAAAATGAGCTGTTCTTTGAGCCCCAGTGTGTAATTGCCCCGGCCATCGAAAGACTTCGGCGACACGCCACGGAAGTCTCTGATTCGCGGCAAGGACAACGTCACGAGACGGTCGAGGAATTCCCACATCCTCCGGCTTCGTAGCGTAACCTTGGTGCCAATCGGCATCCCTTGGCGCAGCTTGAACGTCGCGATGGCTTTCTTCGCCTTCGTAATCAAAGCCTTTTGGCCGGTGATTAAGCCCAGCTCAGCAGCGGCGCTCTCCAGCAGCTTCACGTTCTGAATGGCTTCACCCATCCCCACATTCAGCACAATCCGCTCAACTTTCGGCACCTGCATAACGTTTTTGTAGCCGAACTCTTTCATGAGCGCGGGCACAACCTTCTGCAAGTACGTCTCACGCATCCGTGGATTGAACTTGGACTCTTCGCTGCCCTGGTCCATTACCTGAGGTGCCGACGACCCTTCTTTTTTCTTGGGTGGTCGCTTCTCAGCTGACTTACTGCTTTTTCCTGATTCAACCTTCGCCATCTGGCGTCCTCACTCCTACTCGACTGAGTCGTTCGATTTTTTGCTGAACCGAACCCGTTTGCCATCATCGAGCGTACGCACGCCCAGCCGGGTCGGCTTCTGCGTCACAGGACACAGATACATCACATTTGAGATCGCAAGAGGCGCTTCCCGTTCGAGAATGCCACCTTGCTTGACTTTCTGATTCGGCTTGGTGTGGCGCTTGATCATGTTCAGCTTCTCCACCACAACCTTCCCCACTGCGGGGTCGACCGATAACACTTTCCCTGACTTGCCGCGATCACGCCCCGTGATCACAACAACCACATCACCCTTACGAATCCGACTTTTTGCCAACGCCTGCTTGTTCATCCCGCCGTCTCCACCCTCGTTAAAGCACTTCCGGAGCTAGGGAAATAATTTTCATAAACTTCTTCCAGCGCAGCTCACGCGCAATCGGCCCGAAGATACGCGTCCCAACGGGATCGCCATCCTTATTGATCAGCACACAGGCATTCCGATCAAACTTGATATAAGAACCATCCTCACGCCGCACTTCCTTGGTCGTCCGCACCACCACCGCACGGCTCACATCACCCTTCTTCACTGTTGCCGCGGGGATAGCCTCCTTGACTGCCACCACGACGATGTCTCCGAGCGACGCATATCGACGTCTTGTCCCGCCGAGCACATGAAAACACATGGCCTGCTTGGCGCCAGAGTTGTCGGCCACGTCCATGTATGTATAACTTTGAATCATAGTCCCTGGTTCCCTCTACCGTTCGAACAATCTCGCCCTACGAGCCCTGTCCCTTTTCCACAACCTCGATCACCCGCATATGCTTATCTTTGCTGATTGGCCTCGTCTCGATCATGCGCACACGATCGCCGATCTTGCAGGCATTATTTTCATCATGCGCCTTGAATTTCGTCACGCGTCGCAGCACCTTCCGATAGAGCGGATGAATGATCGAGCGCTCAATTTCAACCACGACGGTCTTGTCCATCTTATTGCTGACCACACGGCCAACCCATTCACGCCGTTTGCTTACTGACTCCGCCATCCTCAGGCCCCTTTCGCCGTGGTAGAAATTGGATCGACCCCCGCGAGCTCTCGCTGAATGGTCTTGACCCGTGCAATGGATCGCTTCGTCTTTCGCAACTGCATGGGGTTCTCCAACCGTCCGGTCCCCAGCTGAAAGCGAAGATTGAAGAGTTCCTGCGAGAGCTGCTGCGACTTCTCCGCAAGCTCAGGTGCCGTTAATTGCCGTAATTCCTTCAGATCCATGAATGCACTCGCTCCCTACACTTACGCCCGATTCAGTCGATGTTAGAACTCGCCGCGAACGACATATTTCGTGGCAATTGGCAACTTATGCGAAGCCAATCGGAACGCCTCTTTGGCGACTTCCGGTGTCACGCCGTCCATTTCGTACATAATACGACCTGGCTTGACCACGGCCACCCAGTACTCAGGATTTCCCTTTCCCTTACCCATGCGGGTTTCAGCCGGCTTCTTGGTAATCGGCTTATCGGGGAAAATTCTCGTCCAGACCTGACCGCCGCGCTTCACACAACGAGTGATCGCGATACGTGCCGCCTCAATCTGCCGGCTCGTGATCCAACCAGGCTCCAGCGCCTTCAATCCAAACTCACCGAGGGTAATCTGGCTGCCACGATAGGCCTTGCCGGTCATACGCCCCTTCATCATTTTACGGAACTTAACTTTCTTTGGTGCTAACACAATATCCTCTTCAGTTACCCGAGCCGGCGCTCAAATGCTGATTCTTTTTTAATGGGCTGCAACGGGAGGACCTCGCCTTTGTAGATCCACGTCTTCACCCCAATCTGTCCCATCGTCGTATGCGCTTCGGCAAACCCGTAATCAATGTCAGCCCGGAGCGTATGCAGCGGCACGCGGCCCTCACGGTACCACTCGGAGCGCGCGATTTCCGCACCACCAAGGCGACCACCGACCATGATCTTGATGCCCTGGGCGCCAAGGCGAAGCGCAGACTGCACGCTACGCTTCATGGCACGACGGAATGCCACACGCTTCTCCAACTGAGTCGCCACGTTCTCACAGACCAACTGCGCATCCAGCTCAGGTTTTTTGATTTCCTTCACCGTAATGTACACCTGACCAGAATAGGCCTTCTCCAACTCCGCCTTGAGCTTATCGACCTCAGCTCCCTTACGGCCGATAATAATACCGGGACGAGCGGTGGAAATAATCACACGCGTCTGGTCCCCAGATCGCTCGATTTCGATCTTGGCCACACCAGCATGGAAGAGACGCTGTTTGACCATCTTGCGGATCCTGATATCTTGATGGAGCAGCTTCGCATAGTCCTTGCTGGCATACCACCGAGAACTCCAGTTGACGTTGTATCCTAGTCGATACCCGATCGGATGTGTCTTGTGCCCCATAACTTCTTATGCCTCACTCAGCCAGGAAATAAATCGGCCCTACTAACCATCTCTGCTATTTCTGCTCTTTGATGTCCGCTGTCGATACGACGACAGTAATATGACTCATGCGCTTCTGAATGGCATTCGCGCGCCCCTGCGAGCGAGCCCGAAAACGCTTCAGCGTTGGCCCACAATCGACAAAGGCCTTCGAGACGACCATGGACTCACTGTCGCCCATCTCTTTTTGCTCCGCATTGGCCACGGCAGACATCAACAGCTTCTCCACCACTTTACACGCCTGACGCGGTGTATTTCTCAGCAATGCCAAAGCCATCGGAACCTGCTGCCCACGGATCAAGTCGATCACGGGGCGCGCCTTCCTCGGAGAGACACGTACAAACCGCAAAACTGCTTGTGCTTCAGCCATAACCTTCCAATCCAATCGAGTTTGCCGAGACCGCGATCAGCCGCTTACTTGAGAGCGACTGACTTCTCCGTCTTGGCGTGCCCATGCCCCTTAAAGAACCTGGTCGGAGCGAATTCCCCAAGTTTGTGCCCGACCATGTTTTCCGTCACGAAAACCGGAATAAATTTTTTCCCGTTATGAACAGCGAACGTATGTCCGATCATATCTGGAATGACGGTGGACCGTCGCGACCAGGTCTTGATGATCTTGCGATCCTTGTTCTGATTCATCCGATCTACTTTTTCAAGCAGATGATCGTCAACAAATGCGCCCTTACTTACAGACCTCGGCATCTCATACTCCTACTTGCGACGGGAAATAATGAACTTGTCGGTCGCCTTGTTATTCCTGGTCTTGTACCCCTTGGTCGGCAGACCCCATGGGGAGACTGGATGGGGATTACCCTGTCCAGACTTTCCTTCGCCGCCGCCGTGCGGGTGGTCGACCGGATTCATCACGACACCGCGCACATGCGGGCGTCGGCCCAACCATCGATTCCGGCCTGCCTTCCCCACATTAACATTCTCATGGTCCGTATTGCCAACTTGCCCGACGGTCGCCATGCAGGTCGCCAGGATGCGGCGCATTTCACCGGACCTGAGTCGCACCTGGATGTACTCGCCATCACGTCCCATGACCTGAGCCGAGCCGCCCGCGCTACGAATCAACTGACCGCCCTTTCCGGGCTTCAACTCGATATTATGAATCGTGGTTCCCAACGGCATGCTG
>JAPLLI010000277.1 GCA_026387615.1 Nitrospirota bacterium | reverse complement strand
AAGACCGCTCCTGGGACGCCCCGCATGTCCTTGATGCCGCTCAGATACTTTTGCAGTTTGATGATCTCTTTCTGCATCTTCATGATTTCTTTTTTCTTCAGGCCGTATTGGCTGGGGTCCGCCAGCTTGGCCTCCATCTTCTTCATCTTGTCGATGCTCTTCCGGATGGTCTGGAAGTTTGTGAGCATGCCGCCCAGCCAACGTTGGTTGACGAAGAACATGTTCGCGCGAAGGGCCTCTTCTTGAAGGATTTCGGCAGCCTGCCGCTTGGTCCCGACAAACAGGACCGTCTGGCCGGCGGCGACGGTGTCGCGGACAAAGGCATAGGCCTGCTCCATCCGGCTCAGGGTCTGCTGAAGGTCGATGATGTAGATGCCGTTACGTTCGCCAAAGAGGAACTTCTTCATCTTTGGGTTCCACCGATTCGTCTGGTGTCCGAAATGGACACCCGCTTCTAACAGTTCCTTGATCGAAACCACTCCCATGCCTTCACCTCCCCTCAAGACTTGCAGAGCACCCGCTGACGCAGGTGAGGGGGACTGGCCCCCTTATTCTCAAGTCGAGCGACGTCCATGACGCCGATATGAATTTGATCCAGTTCCTCAACGCACGAAATTATGCGAAGAGGAGACAGTCTCCTGAGTTCTAAAGCCTTGGAACGGTAGCATAACGACGCGTGGATTTACAAGCAGTCAGGATGGAATTGTGCCCTAGGATCGGTAGCTTGCGTTAATGCGGATATAGTCGAATGAGAGGTCGGTCGTCCACATATGGGCCTGGTGGCGGCCTTGCCCCAACCCCACGGCAATCGTAAATTCTTTTTGGCGAAAAACCTTGGCAATGCGGCTCTCCGCCCCGAGTCCGAGTCCCATCCCGTTCCGTACCATCGGAACTCCGCCAAACGAGACCATGAGCTTCGAGGGAGTAATGGGGACTCCGGAGCGGCCGATTGCGGCCATCACACGACCCCAATTGGCATCCTCGCCAAAGAGGGCGGTCTTGACCAGGTTCGAGGTGGCAATGGTTTGGGCGACCTGCCTGGCCTGGGCCACGCTGGTGGCCCCGGTCACCTCAATTTTCACCACCTTGGTGACCCCTTCGCCGTCGCGGCAGATTGCCAGCGCGAGGGCCTGGCAGGCTTCGGTCAGGAGCAATAGGAATCGCTGAAACGCAGGGGTGCCTTCTTTGATCATGCGATTCTTTGCCATGCCGTTTGCCAGGCAGAGGACCGTGTCGTTGGTGCTTGTATCTCCATCGACCGAAATACAATTGAATGACTCGTTGGCCGCCAGGCTGAGAGCCCGTTGGAGGGCGCGACTTGTGATCGCGGCGTCCGTGGTGAAATAGCCCAGCATCGTGGCCATATTGGGATGGATCATGCCGGAGCCCTTGGCCATGCCGCCGATGGTAATCAAACGGCCGCCGATGGTGTCTTGCAGGACGATGGATTTCGGGCGGAGGTCGGTCGTCATGATCGCCTGGGCTGCATCCGGGCCTCCATGCTCGCTGAGCTGCATGAGTAGCTGCGGGATGCCCGTGACGATGCGATCGACCGGCAAGACCCGTCCGATCACGCCGGTGGAGCCGATGAAGACCTGCTCAGTGTTAACGCCTAATTGTTTTGCAACCAGCGAGGCAGTTTTTTTTGCGGCAGCCAATCCCTTGGCGCCGGTGCAGGCATTGGCATTGCCGCTGTTGACGAGAATGGCTCGCCCGATGCCCTTGCGCAGATGCAGGCGGTCGACGATGACCGGCGCGGCGACGACCTGATTTTTGGTGAAGACGCCGGCGATGGGACCGCTCTGTTCCGAGACGACGAGCGCCAGATCCAGCAGGCCCGGCTTTTTGATGCCGCAATGGATGCCGGCTGCGCGGAACCCTTGCGGGGCAGTAATCCCTCGGCGAGGAGCGTTGGTTGCGGTCTTCTTCGTCTTCATCGTGGCAGAGACATCCTGTTCGAGAGGATTAGGGATAGGCTGCGGGAGCCGTCAGGCCAGTCTCTTCTGGGAGTCCCAGCATGAGGTTCATGGCCTGAATGGCCTGGCCCGCGGCGCCCTTCACCAGATTGTCCAAGGCGGCCACCGTAATGACGGAGCCTGAGCGGGAGTCCAGGTAGACCCCGATGTCGCAATAGTTGGAGCCCTTGATGTAGCGAGGGTTCGGCATGATGTCGTCCTGGACCCTGACGAATCGCTCGCTTTTGTAAAAGGTGCGATAGAGATGGCGCAGGTCGGCCAGCGCCATCGGGCTCTTCAGTTTGCAGTAAGCCGTGCTCAAGATGCCGCGGTTCATCGGGACGAGATGCGGGGTGAAGGTGATGATCGGTTGTGTTGTAACCGTTCCTGTCGACTTCGAGGCTCGTCCAAGCAGTCCTCCCAGTTCCTGTTCGATCTCAGGAATGTGGCGGTGCTGCCCGATTTTGTAGGGCTCCAAGGATTCATGGGCTTCCGGGAAATGGTAGGGGAGGGCCGGGCTTCGGCCCGCGCCGGAAATGCCGGATTTCGCATCGATGACCACGCTGTGCGGTTGCACCAGATCCTGGGCAAACAAGGGCGCCAATTGTAGGATGGCCGCCGTCGGGTAACAGCCAGGGGAGGCCACTAATTTTGCTTTGGCAATGGCAGCCCGGTGCAATTCCGGCAGTCCATAAATCGCGTCTTTCAATAAGTCCGCATGGGTATGGGGGGTCTGGTACCATTGTTCATAGATGGCTGCATCTTTGAGCCGATAGTCGGCGCTCAGGTCCACCACGAGTTTGCCGGTGTTGAGACAGGCGGAGACCGGCGCCAATGATTTGGTGTGGGGCAGGGCCAAAAAGACCGCGTCGACCTGGTCCGCCAGCGCTTCCGGTGAAAGGGCTTGAAACGAGAGCGACACCAGGCCCGCCAGGCTGGGGAAGACCGCTGCCACGGGCGTTCCGGCGGATTTCTCCGACGTGACGGCATGGAGCTCGAAATGGGGGTGGAGCGCTGCCAGGCGGACGAGTTCCGCTCCGGCATAGCCGCTGGCTCCTGCGATGGCGACGCGTATCTTC
>JAPLLI010000179.1 GCA_026387615.1 Nitrospirota bacterium | reverse complement strand
AAGGATGGGCTGCAATTCACTGTCGGAGGGTTTGCCGAACTCGACTTCATCGGAGACAATACCAGGAGCTTCGAGGAGGTCATCGGAAACCGACCGGTTCTACGGAGCGATACGCTGGCTGGCGCAAATGGGCGCTATACACCAAGTCCACGGAACAGCCGGCTCATACTCGACGTCCGAGCGCCGGAGCGCAATGGGATCAAGACGCAATTTCATGGATCGCTGGATTTCCTGGGGAACGAACCGGACATCGGGACAGCGAGCACCTCTGAGCTCACAGTCCGCACGAGCCCGACCGCACGCGTGTTCCAATTGTTCTTCAAGGTCGAAACTCCTATCATCGACGTGAAGGTGGGACAAGATTGGTCACGATTCGGTTTCATGTCTGAATATTCCCGCGGGCAGGTTTCCGTCGCGGCCACACCGGCAAATATGTTCAACCGATGGATTCAAGCCAGCCTGTCTAAGCGGGTCAACCTCACCGAGACCCTATCGCTCACACCCGTGCTCTCGGTGGAGCGGCCCCCTCAGCGCGATGCCGGACTCCCCTCGTTCGTTGCTGGAACCCAGGTCTCGTATCACGGTTTGCAAGCCCCCTATACCAGTTCCTCGACTGGCAGAATCTCGCTCAAGCCACTGAGCGCTCAAATCAGCGGAGTCGGCCGGCGACTCGAAGCGAATTCTGGAGGGCCAACCAATTCGCTGGGGGGACAACCCAATCTCAGCAGCCAGACCTATGTAACGGGATGGGGACTGTCCTCCAGTCTATTTCTCCCAATCCTTCCATCAACAAATGGCGAATTAGGAAATACGGCGCATGTCGTCATGGAAGGCGTGACCGGGGCAGGCATTGCCGACTTCTTTAACGGTCTCAGCTGGGGGATCTGCAACCCTGTCTGTGGCTATTCTGCCACCAATAGCGGCTTTGGCGGCGCGGCATTTGGGCAAACAGACCTGGATGCAGGGCTGGGAGCGGTCAGCAGCCGAACTGGAAAATTCGAGGCTATCCGCACGACATCCATGATGGTCCACGGCACCTACTATCTTCCCGACGATGGCAAGACCTGGATTGGCGGAGGCTATGGGACGGTCTATTCATCCAATGCGAGCGAAATGACCTGTACGGTCAGTGCGTCATTCTGTGGTGGCTCAATGCGAACGGTGCAGAGCATCTATGTCCGCGATTCCACCTATTACGCATATCTCTTTCACGACTTCACGGAACAGATTCGAGCGGCACTCGCCAGTGACTGGATCAGGACCACCTATGCCGATGGGGCCAATGCCGAGAATCATCGTATCCAAGTGAGCTTTTTCTATCGATTTTAGCAGGGCATGACGAAGAGCCTTCTGCAACAGAAAGAACTATGTTATCCTATTGCAGAATAGACTGACTACGAAGAAGGTCGCCCGCTATCGTCTCCCGATCGGGCCGCCCGACAAGCACGCAAACACTGAGGACTGATGGCGAGGCCTTGATTGAGAACTAGGAGGATCCAATGCGTTCTGTAATTGCCACAATGATGGTCGCCACGGTCGGATTCGGAAATCCCGTGTGGGCCTATGAAGAAATTGCCGTAACGGATGGCGGCAGCCTCACAGGAACCGTGACCCTCGAAGGCCAGGTCCCCAAGCCGAAGGGCTATAATCTCACCACCCTGCCGGACCAATTCTATTGCGGGCGTATTTCTGATGGGCAGGGCTGGCGTATCCTGCAGCCGTTCCAGGTCGGACCAGCTGGCCAATTTCGCGATGTGGTGGTCTACCTGGAGGGAATCGACAAAGGCAAGCCTTTCGCTGAAAAGAGCGTGCCGCAAATCGAAGCGAAAGACTGTCTCTTCTTCCCCTTCACGACCGTCGTACGGGACGATCAAACCGTGACGGTGGTCAACATGGATCCCGTCATGCATGACATTCAGGCCTATGAAACGTCGAATTTGGGGGCGCGCGTGCTGTTCAACGTGCCGCTGCCGATGAATCCGGCACATCCACGAAACCTCAAGGACCGCACCGATGCCGGGATGTACCATAAACACATGGCCGGCCCGCCGATGAAGCAATTAGTCAATCTCAGCAATGGCCGCCGGATCTTCGTCATGCAATGCGGTTTCCACGCCTATATGGAGAGCTGGGGCGTAGCCATCACGAATCCGTACTTTGCCAAAACAGACGAGCAAGGCCGGTTCACCATGACCGATGTGCCGCCTGGCACCTATAAGCTAGTCGTCTGGCATCCCTATATCCGTACCGCGACCGAGCAAACCGTCACCATCGGCCCCAAAGGGACCGTAGAAGCCAATATTGCGGTCCCGGCCCCGACGGGACGGCTCTACGCCAACGAAGTGATGGATCATGCATACACGCGCTACAACGTGACCGAGGACACAAAGAAAGAAATCGATCCGATGATCGATAAGCAGCATCACTGACGATCCCCCAGAGCCACAGCGTGCTGATCCTACTCCGACCTCGACAGTAAAACCGGAGCGGTCTCACACCTGAACCAGTGGTAGGACATTCCCAGGTGCTACGAACACAAGCGGTCTCGCAACTCGATCGGTCCACGTCCTCTGAGAGGATGTGGACCTCCCTCTCGGTCGCCACAACCACCGTCACGACAAATCCCGACGATGTCACAAAGAACCGACATGCATAATGTCGGTTAGCACAGACAGCCTGTTCATGCTCTTCTGGCTCCTCCTCGCGAGCTACGCAGCCGGCATCCTGCTTCCGTTCTGTGCTCCGCGAAAACCGCACATTCAAGGAATGGTTGGCAGCGCCTGTTCCTGTGCGGCAAGTCTCATCGGCATTGCATTGGGACTGAGCGGGCTGGTCGCGGCTGAACCACTGACCGCCATGCTCCCAGCGCCTATTCCCCTTCTCGCCTTTGCCATCCGTCTCGATCCCCTCGCCTCCTTCTTCGTCCTGACCATCTCCCTCGCAGGCCTGGCCGCCGCCATCTATGCCATGGGCTATCTCAAAGAATTCCACGGCCGGGTTTCCGTAGCCACCCTGGCAGCCTTGACGAACGGGTTCCTGCTTTCCATGACGCTCGTCGTCATGGCCGACAATGGATTCTTCTTCTTGATGACTTGGGAGCTGATGTCGCTGGCCTCCTACTTTTTGGTCGTCACGGAACATGAGAAGGAAGACGTCCGCCACGCCGGCTTCTTCTACCTGGTCATGACCCACGTGGGCACCGCCTTTGTGGTCCTGACCTATCTGATCCTGTTTCAATCGGCCGGGTCCTTCTCCTTTGAATCCTTTCGTCATCCGGAGCAGGCTTTGCCAGAAGGAATGAAGACGCTGGTCTTCCTCGCCGCCTTGATCGGCTTTGGAACTAAAGCCGGGATCGTGCCCTTGCATGGCTGGTTGCCCTACGCCCATCCGGCCGCGCCCTCGCATATCTCCGCCCTCATGTCCGGCGTCATGATCAAGACCGCGATTTATGGACTCATCCGGGTCTATTTCGATTTCCTCGGTGGGCAGTTCCCCTGGTGGTGGGGCTTCGTAATACTGGTCATCGGAACCCTCTCCGCGATTCTGGGCGTGATGTATGCGCTCATGGAGCATGACCTTAAACGGCTCCTGGCGTTTCATAGCGTGGAAAACATCGGCATTATTTTGATCGGCATCGGCGCCGGCATGATTTTTCAAACCTACGAACTCAAGGAATTTGCGGCGCTAGGCTTATTGGCCGGGCTCTACCACACGATCAACCACGCCCTGTTCAAATCGTTGCTCTTCCTGGGAGCCGGGTCACTCCTCTACGCTACCCATACGCGCAACATGGAGGAGTATGGTGGGCTCCTGCGTCGCATGCCCTGGACGGGTCTATTCTTTCTCATCGGTGCCGTATCGATCTCGGCCCTGCCCCCAAGCAATGGATTCGTGAGCGAATGGTTGCTGTTTCAAACGCTCTTTCTGAGTGTTCAGCTCCCGGCTCTCTTCCTCAAGCTGATCCTGCCGATCGCCGCAGCCCTCTTGGCGTTGACCGGGGTCTTAGCCTTAGCCTGCTTTGCCAAGGCCTTCGGCATTTCGTTTCTGGCCCTCCCCCGCAGTGCCCATGCGCGCCAGGCCGAAGAAGTCCCGATCCCGATGCGGGTCGGGATGGGCATTCTGGCCCTGCTGTGCGTCGGACTCGGCTTGGCTCCCATGATCGTAGTGCCGCTCCTCGACAGAATTACCGGCCCCCTCACGGGCGCGTCAATCAGTCACAAAATCTTGGCCCTCGATGGGTGGGCCTTGGCGCCAGGGACCGTACAATTCTCCAGCATCTCGCCACCCATGCTGGCGGCCATGTTGATCCTGAGCGGACTCCTCGGCCTGTTCTTGGCCGTCCTCCTCGGTGGCCGCCTGATGACACGCTCACACAAAACCTGGGGCTGCGGGCTCACGCTGACCCCGCGAATGGAATACACGGCCACGGGGTTTGTCCAACCGATGAAACGAGTCTTCAGCACCATCTACCAGCCGACGATCAAACTCGAAACCGAATTCCTGGAAGAGTCACGCTACTTTGCCAAGCAACGAAAATTTGAGTTTCATATCGAACCGGTTTTTGAGAAGTATCTATACGACCCCGTGGTCAATGCCTTCTGGGGAATCGCCGACCGGCTACGCATTCTTCAGGCTGGCAGCCTACACCTCTACTTGACCTATATATTTGTAACACTCGTCATTTTGTTGTTGTTTGCGGTCTAGGAGAAGCGAGCAGGATGCCTCCCCTCATTCAAACCATTTCGCTTCTCACGGCACAGGTCATCGTCCTGCTCACGGTCTCGCCCTTCCTCGTAGGGCTCATCCGCAAGGTAAAGGCGCGGCTCCAGTGTCGACGGGGCGCCAGCCTCTTCCAGCCCTATGCGGATCTGGCCAAGCTCTTCCGGAAACAGCCGGTGATCTCAACCGCTTCCTCCTGGATCTTCACCACCACGCCCTACATTCTGTTCGCCTCCACGCTCTCCGCAGGCCTGCTAGTCCCCACGTTCGCCTCACAGACTCCCCTGAACTTTGCAGGGAACATCATCGCGCTCGTATATCTCCTGGCGCTGGGAACGTTTTTCCTGATCCTCGCAGGACTCGATACCGGATCGGCCTTCGGCGGGATGGGCAGCAGCCGGGAAGCCATCGTGGCATCGCTGACAGAACCGGCCATGATCCTCTCCATCTTTGCCATTGCGCTGACCGCCGGCTCCACCAATCTCAGCACGATTGTCCATAAGACCGCGCTGCTCGAAGGGATCGTGACGGACCCCTCGCCGCATCTGATGGCGCTTGCCGCGCTCTTTATCGTGGCGCTCGCGGAAACCGGACGGGTGCCGGTCGACAATCCAGCGACGCACCTCGAACTGACCATGATCCATGAGGCCATGGTTCTGGAATATTCCGGCCGCTATCTGGCCTTGGTCGAATGGGCGGCCAGCCTGAAGTTAGCCGTGTTTCTCTCCCTGATCGCCAACGTCTTCGCGCCCTGGGGCATTGCGACGACGCTCGCGCCAGCCTCGCTGGGGATCGGGCTCGCGGTCTACGTGGTGAAGATCGCAGGACTGGCGGTGCTGATCGGAGTGATCGAGTGCATGTTCGCAAAATTGCGCTTGTTCCGTGTGACAGACCTCCTGGGCGTCGCCTTTATCCTGGCACTGCTCGGACTGTTGTTCTTTTACATCCTTCGGAGCTGAACGCATGCAGATCTCTCCTCACATCGGATCGCAGCTCGTCGACTTATGCTCGGCCTTACTCCTGCTCACCTGTTTCGCCATCGTGGCGCAACGACGGCTCTCCGCCTGCGTGGACCTATTCGCGCTGCAATCAGCCTTTCTCGTCCTCACGGCAGCGCTGGTGGCCTTCCTGACCGGGAACCCCCATATCTACATCGCGGCAGCGCTCACCGGCGTCATCAAAGTGGTCATCATTCCGAGAGTGCTCAAAAAAGTCATCGAGCGCCTCAACGTCAAGCGGGAGCTAGTGATGAACGTCAACGTGCCGGCCGGCCTGCTGATCTGCGGCGCCTTGGTCATGTTGGCATTTTTCATCACGCAACCCATCATTCCGCTCGGTTTCCTGCTCACCCGCGACTCGCTGGCGATCGCCCTCGCAATCGTGCTTATTGGGTTTTTCACGATGATTGCGCGGCAGAAGGCCGTGTCACAGCTGGTGGGTTTCCTGGTGATGGAGAACGGCCTATTTTTGGGCGCCACGGCCGCCACCTACGGGATGCCGTTAATCGTTGAGCTAGGGGTGTTCTTCGATGTGCTGATCGCGGCCTTGATCGCAGGAATTTATACGAATCGCTTGCAAGACGCCTTCGACAATGTCGATACCAATCACCTCACCACATTGAAAGAATAAGTGAAGAATTCATGCCCATGATCGCAGTCCTTGTCCTATTGATCGCGCCACTCCTCGCGGGAGGGCTGAGCCTGATCGTGCACCGGTCCGCGCTGCTCCACGCGATCAACCTCACGAGCATGAGCCTGCTCGTGACGGCAGAAATCATGATCACCAGAACGGTGCTGCGCGACGGTCCCTTCACGGAACTGGGACAATTGGTCTATCTCGATGCCTTGTCCGCGTTCATCCTCTTCATCATCGGAGCGGTCGGGCTGGCCTGCTCGCTGTACATGCGCTCCTACATGGACGACCAGGTCGCGCGAGGCGTGATCGCTCCCCGTCGACTCAACCTCTTTTTCTTCCTCTTCCACATGTTCTTGCTGGCGATGGTGCTTGCAACCGTCGCCAACAGTGTCGGGGTGCAATGGGTGGCCATTGAGGCCACGACCCTCGCCACAACCTTTCTGATTGCCTTCTGGCGACGACGCGAATCGTTGGAAGCCGGATGGAAATATCTCATCCTCTGTTCCGTCGGAATCTCCCTGGCACTCTTCGGCGTGGTGCTCACCTATTATTCCTCGCTACATGTGCTCGGCAACGTCAGCGAGGCATTGAATGTGACCCAGTTGCTGCCAGTGGCAGACCAGTTGAATCCCCATGTGCTGAAGCTGGCCTTCA
Organism: Nitrospirota bacterium; assembly: GCA_026387615.1. GTDB lineage: Bacteria > Nitrospirota > Nitrospiria > Nitrospirales > Nitrospiraceae > Palsa-1315. The sequence continues at coordinate 11,523 of JAPLLI010000179.1, read as the reverse complement.
TCTTCATCCTGGTAGGCTATGGCACCAAAGTGGGGCTCGTGCCCATGCATAGCTGGCTACCGGATGCCTATACCGAGGCGCCGGCTCCCGTAGTCGCGATGCTGGCAGGCGTCCTCGAGATTGTGGCGGTCTATGCGATTCTCCGCATGAGGATGATTGTTGACCACGCGGTCTCGCCATCCTTTACCGGAGGACTGCTGGCCTTGCTCGGGTTCGCCTCGTTCGTGACGGCAGCGTTTTTCCTCCTTATCCAGCACAACTATAAACGGCTCTTCGCCTACTCCAGCATCGAGCATATGGGAATCGCCATGATCGGATTCGGAGTCGGAGGCCCGCTGGGAACCTTCGGGGGGCTGTTTCATCTGCTGAACCATGCCTTCGCCAAATCGATGGCGTTTTTTGCCGCAGGCAACATTCACCGCCGCTTTCACTCGGTGGAGATCAGTCAGGTGCAGGGCCTGGCCATCGCGCAGCCCTGGACAGCCATGGCCTTGATGATCTCGGGACTCGCCCTGTCGGCGCTGCCTCCCTTTGCGTCATTTGTCAGCGAAGTGCAAATCGTCACAGCCCTGGCTGCGCAAGGGGTTCCGGGACAATGGTTGACCAGTAACGGCGGCATGGTGACCTTTGCCCTGTCGGATCAATTTAGCAGCCTGAGCCTCACAGGACTGTTTCTGCTCTGCTCGGTCCTGGCCTTCAGCGCCCTGCTTTATCGCATTACGGGAATGGTCTGGGGTACTCCTCCGGAGGGAATCGTCCGTGGCGAAGGCTGGACCTTGGGCCATCTGCCGATCGTTGTGCTCGCCGCGGCGTTGGTGGGATTCGGCTTCTTCCTCCCTCAGCCCCTACGGCAACTCTTGGAACACGCCACACAGATTCTCTTGCTTCACTAGGAACAGGATAACCATGACAGACACACGATCCTGTGACGAAACACTCAAGGCCACGTTCCCGTCCATCCTGCAGGCTGATGTGGCGCAGGGAGCGTTCTCACATTTCCTGGTCTCCAAGGATGTCCTGCCTGCGATCACCCGGCACCTCCATACCCAACCAAGTTTACGCGGGAGGCTGGCACTCTTATGGGCAGTCGACAATCGACCCCTTCGCGACAGCTATGGATTGCACTATCTCTTTACTCTGGAGCCTTCCTGCCGCTGGGTGCTGCTATCTACGGAGCTCATGGGGAACGATCGATTGTTCCCCTCCATCACGCCGCACATCCATGCGGCGAAATGGTATGAACGAGAGATTCGCGATCTATTCGGGCTGATTCCGCAGGGGCATCCAGACTTACGACGCCTGGTGCGGCATGAGCACTGGCCTACAGGCACACACCCGCTCAAAAAAGACTTCTCCTGGGATCACGTAATGGGACGGCAACAAGGTGAACAGCATTTCCGCCGCATTGAAGGGGAAGGAGTGTTTGAAGTGCCGGTGGGTCCGATCCATGCCGGGATCATCGAGTCAGGCCATTTTCGATTTTCCGTGGCTGGTGAGCCCATCATGCAACTCGAGTTGCATCATTTCTGGAAACATCGCGGGGTCGAGAAGCTGTTCGAGCAGCACGCATTGACCGATGCGGTTCCCTTAGCCGAACGAGTGTCAGGCGATACGACGGTTGGCCATGGTCTGGCCTATTGCCAGGCCGTTGAATCGCTGCTGCATCTAGACGTGCCACGCCGCGGCCGCTATCTCCGGAGCCTGTTCCTCGAACTGGAACGACTCCACAACCACCTTGGCGATGTAGGCGCCATCTGCAACGATACGGCCTATGCCCTGCCCCATGCCCATTGCAGCCGTATGAAAGAACAAATCCTGCAGCTCAACGACCGGCTCACCGGCTCACGATTTCTCCGCGGAATAAACCGGATAGGCGGGGTTTCCATGGACCTGACAGAACGGCAGCTGACCGAGATTGTCCTCGAACTGGACCGGGTCGAACAGGACTTCGCTGAACTGGAATCCATCATTACCCACAACGCCTCCCTCATAGACCGGCTGGAGACCACCGGAGTCCTGACGGAACGCACGGCTCGGGATCATGGGGTGGTGGGAGTCGTCGGACGGGCCTCGGGTCTCAATCAAGACATCCGGCGTGATCGACCCTTTGCCGCCTACGACGAACTTCCGGTCACCGTGGTGACCTACCGCTACGGTGATGTACGGGCGCGAATGAGGGTCCGTCTGGATGAAATTCATGAGTCCATGAGGCTGGTCAGAGAGATTCGCACGAAGATACCCCAGGGACCAATCGCCGTCGATCCCACGCACAGGCCACAGGCTGGGGAATGGGCCTTGTCAGCCGTCGAAGGCTGGCGTGGTGAGATTCTGTACATGGTGATGGCGGGAGAGAACGGAACCATCCATCGCTGTAAAGTCCGTGACCCCTCATTCGCGAACTGGCCCGCAATCCAATGGGCCGTGCTGGGGAATATCATTCCGGACTTCCCGCTCATTAACAAGAGCTTTAGCCTATCCTATGCGGGCAATGATCTGTAAATACAGGAAGCAATCAACGGTCAGCTCTCAGCTGAAGACAGAGACTGAAGACTGAAGACCGAGGAGGACGCATGTTTCGCATTCTGAAAAAAAGTCTGAACACTGGCGTCGTGACAGGCAATCATCCCGCAAGCGCACCGCTGGCTGACATGTCTACAGCGGAGGCAAAAGAAAAAGCCAAGCCCTTCCGCTCCTCGCTGGCATTTCGCGCGGTGGATACCGGCTCATGCAATGCCTGTGAGATGGAAATGAATGCGCTTGCGAACCCGGTCTATGACGTTGAGCGGTTCGGCATACACATCGCCTCGTCGCCCCGCCATGCCGATGCGTTGGTCGTGACAGGACCGGTCACCGTCAACATGGAACGCGCGTTACAAGACGTGCACGAACAGACGCCTGACCCCAAAATTGTCATTGCGCTCGGCGACTGTGCCATCAACTGCGGAGTCTTCAAGGGGAGCTATGCCGTAACTGGTCCGGTTGATCGCCACATTCCCGTCGATGTTCGAATTCCCGGCTGCCCGCCACGGCCAGCTGACATCCTCAACGCACTCCAGGAATTACGGGAATGGAGCATCTCAGACAAAGACTAATCCAGCCTCGCCCGTATTGGCTTGCTCCATACCAACCCTGCTCCACCATCCTCAACGATTTCAGATCTGCCGCTTCGAGCGATATCGCACCATTCGCCCGTGCGATACCGCTCACCAAAATCCACAACTGTGCCGCTACGTCCCGTTGCAGCTCATCGGTTTCCCTGAATCTCCAATTTTTCTTAGCATTATTCGCCACTGGCTCCTGCCTGAATGCCTCAAACTGGCTGTATCAAGAGGCACCAGTTATGCAATGAGCGATCAACAAGATGGCGCATTCTCGCAAGAGGACCCGGCAACGCTGGAGCGACAGAACAAGGGAGATCACTATGCCACCATTATGGCGAGCAGTCCTGACAGAAAGCGCCGGTCTGTGCCTCAAGACTGTCAAGATGACGATCATCGTAGTCCTACTCACCCTAACGATCCTACTCATCGGCTGGTTTTTCTCATCCGATATTCCTCGCCAGGCATTGCTGATGATCAACGGCAGCGAGTGACCAAACGGCCATACAGCCGGTCTGCACGCGCAAGCCAACGCCTTCAATCAGGAAGAATCATGAACCAACTTCCACATCGGAACATTACGCAGGATACGTCAGCCAAAAATCTTGCACCCAAACCGGCCAGTCAGGCACATGACCTGTCGTCTCATGAATCGCTGACTCCAGCGATCGAGAAACCCCAGAACGGGATGCGCGGGCTGAAGCATTGGCGCTACGACCTCTTAGCAGGACTGCAGGTGGCGCTCATTGGACTCCCCCTCTCACTGGGTATCGCCGTGGCGTCCGGTGCTCCCCCCATCACCGGCGTGATCTCGGCCATCATCGCCGGGCTTATTTTCCCATTCCTCGGTGGAGCCTATGTGACGATCAGCGGGCCTGCCGCAGGCCTTGCTCCTGCGCTGCTGGCCGGCATGATTGCGCTCGGCCAAGGAAACTTAGCAGTGGGCTATCCGCTCTTGCTGGTCGCCATTTGCCTGACTGGCGTGGTGCAAGTAATCCTAAGCCTCTTTCGCGCGGGAAGATTCGCGCTCTATTTTCCCATCTCGGTGGTCGAAGGGATGTTGAGCGCGATCGGGCTGCTGATCATCGTCAAACAAATCCCGCAACTCCTGGGGGACCAGTTACCGCCTATCAAATCCATTCCAGCAGCCATCCTGGCGATTCCTCACGATCTCTATGAGATGAATCCGGAGATCTTTCTCGTCGGAGGGCTGTCGTTAGTCCTTCTCTTTTTCCTTGCCAGCAGAAAAGAATGGTGGGCCACGCTTATTCCGGCGCCACTTCTGGTCGTCAGCCTGGGCAGCCTCGCCAGTTGGCTCCTGCAGCTCCCCCAGGAATATCTAGTCCAGGTGCCCCTCGACATTTTCCAACATGGCATTCACGTTCCCCACTTTGCTGAAGCCTGGCAGAATCACGACTTGTGGATGGCGTTCCTCGTCACGATCGTCACCCTCACCCTCATCGATGGCACCGAGTCGCTCGCCACGATCGCCGCGGTCGATAAAATCGACCCCTTTCGTCGAAAATCGGACCCCAATGTAACCTTGCGGGCCATGGGCATCTCCAACATTCTCTCCAGCCTGGCCGGCGGCTTAACGATTATTCCCGGCGGCGTGAAAAGCACGACCAATATCATGGCCGGGGGACGAACTCTCTGGGCCAACTTTTACTATGCCTGCTGTCTTGCTCTCATCTTGTGGTTTGGCACGAAGCTCATCAATCTAATTCCCCTCACAGTCCTGGCAGCCTTGCTCATCTGGATCGGATGGCAACTCTGCGCGCCCAGGATCTTCCAGAAAATACTCACGATCGGCAAGGAACAGCTGTTGATCGCGGTGGTCACCGTCGTGGTTACCGTGTACACCTCGGACTTGCTGGAAGGAGTGGCGCTTGGCACCCTGACGAAGATCGTCGTGCTCTGCGTTGACCTGGTGCGGTCTTCAGCCCTTACAGCCAAGACCGGAGAATCTTTCCTCGCAGGATTCATCAGGCGATTGGCGGCTTCGCTCGTTGAATTGTTCAGCAACCCCGTCATCCGAATCGGAGACGGCCGCGGCTCTCGTACGCAGTACAGTGTGATGACCGTGGCGACCAGCGCCATCCGGGGCACCGTTGGAGAGATGAAGAACCCCTATAAAATCTACCTCTCTTCGGTCACCTGCATGAATCTGATGAAACTCGACAAGGTGCTCCACGAAACGCTCGTCGTCCCCTCGAACTCCAAGGCCACTTTCTTGATCATCCTAGCGGGACAAGTGATCGACCACACATCGATGGAGTATTTGCACCACTTTCAGGATCAATGCATCGAGGCCGGCCATACCTGCGCCATCGTCGGGATGGACCATTTTCGCACGTTCTCTGACCATGTGCTGGCCTACCGCGTGAATCCGCCCCACAGTCTTATGGCCTTCGCATGAAGCACTGCAACCGATATCGACTGTCGACGAAATGGCGCGATGCTATTGGCGAGAGAACCACCAGCACGAGTGTTCACCAATGAGGGCCACCGAAAAGAGGACCTGCTGAGACCGGACGGCCACAGCCACTTGGGCCGCCGCTTCATCAATCCAGGTCATAACATGAAAGGAGCACACCTGCATGCAAGCCAGTATTTTTGTCACAGATGATGAGCCCTCCCTACGCAACGCACTGGTCAAGCGACTGCTCCGTCGCCAGCATCGAGTCAGAGCCTTCCAATCCGGAGCTGAACTGCTAACCGCCATCGAGCAAGAGCTTCCCGATCTGATCCTGCTCGACCTCAAGATGCCAGGCATGACAGGGCTCGAGGTCCTGGAAGCCCTGCGCACGAAAGCCCGCGATACACCGGTGATCATCCTGACCGCCTATGGAACCGTTGAAGAGGCCGTGGAAGCGATGAAGCTGGGAGCCTACGATTTTCTCATCAAAACTGTGGATCTTGAGGGCGTGGAACCGGTCGTCAACCGGGCGTTAGAGTATCTCTTGCTACGCCGCCGGGTGACCTTTACCGCTGAACATGACGCCGATCGGTATGGATTGACCGAGCTGGTCGCGAGCAGCGCCGCCATGAAAAACCTCCTCTCGCTGGTACGCGACTCGGCACAGAACTCAAAGACGACGACCCTCCTAATGGGTGAGACCGGGTCTGGCAAAGAATTTCTCGCTCGTGTGATTCACCACAACAGTGGGCGCGCAATGGGTCCGTTTATGAAAATCAGCTGCACGGCCATGTCGCCGGACCTGTTTGAGCGTGACGTGTTCGGGTACGAACGGGGAGCCTTCGCCGGAGCAGAGCAACGCAAGCTCGGCCTGCTGGAACAGGCAGAAACCGGCACCGTATTCCTTGACGAAGTTGGCGATCTCGACTTGACCCTACAGTCAAAGCTCTTGAGTGTCTTGGAAGATCGATCATTCCGGCGCGTCGGGGGAACAGAAACCCTGAAAGGAGATTTTCGCGTCCTTGCCGCTTCAAGTCGAGACCTCAAGCAGGAAATCTCGGCAGGACGACTTCGTGAAGATCTCTACTTTCGCCTCAATGTCTTGGCCTTTCAACTGCCCCCTCTCCGAAACCGCGTTGAAGACATTGCGCCACTCAGCAGACAGTTCATGGTCAAATACGGTCTGGAACTCGGCAAGGAATTGACGGAGATTGATCGTGCCGCCATTGCCATTCTGGAGCGATATCCCTTTCCTGGGAATGTACGCGAACTGCAGAACGTCATCGAGCGAGCGATGATTTTGTGCAAGGGAAAAATCGTGACCGCCGGAGACCTTCCGTTGGAATTGCGTGAAGTCCCGGCGACAATGACGATCGCATAGGGCAACAGGCCCTCTCGCCGGTCTAATTGAAGCACCTCGCTTTGACAATCCCACGTCTCGAACTTAGGATGCTCTGAGCACCCTGGAGAGCTTATGCGGGAGTATTTAACGCGCTTATTCAACGATCTTCCGATCGAACGAAAACTGCTGTTAGTTTTCGTGATTCCGCTGACCGCCTTAATTCTGCTCAGTGCCGTCACCTATGAAAGTGTTCAAACGGTCGAGCGGGATGAAGAGCAACTCAACCGTTTATACCTCACGCAGAAATCGGCCGCCCAATACATGCGGCTGATCGTCGATCTCGAAACAAGTTTTCGCGGTTATGTTTTGACCCTCCAGCGCCCCTACCTTCGCCCATTCCGCACAGCTCAGGAAGGCATTTTTTCAGTCGGAGAGGAACTCACCAGGATGGTGTCCGATGAAGTCGCTCACCGGCCACTGATCGTGGAAGTCCAGTCGCTGGTGAAGCAGCTCATCATTGAGAAAGTCGAACTGATCGAAGCGGCACAAAAAGGACATCCTGAGAAAGCACTCCAGTACATCGAAGAAGGACATGGACGGACGATCATGGTCAGGATCCGAGAGCTCATGGTACGTGATGCACCGCATGGGCGTTCAAATTCACAGTCACCTAGAGCAGGTCGAGCATTCGGAAGCGAACCTTCGTGTGCTGAACGAGAGACTCTCCGCGTCGGAATCCAAGTATCGCGGACTGGTGGACAATGCCCCCTTCGGTATTTTCACGACCAAGGGGACTGACATTACATTCAGCAACCGCTATAACCAAACTCTGGCCGGCCTCGATCCTGATCACGTCACCGATCCCGATACATTTCGCCAATGGATCCACCCGGAAGATCGAGAACGAGTGTTGGCGGAATTTGCTCAGGCCGTGGCGAACGTGCAGCCGTACGAGACGGTCTTTCGCTTTCTGCATGTCAATGGTTCGGTGCGAAAGGTATTGAGTCGTCGAATCCCCCTCAAGAATGTGACCATCCACCCCCCCATGTATATCGGGTTCAATATCGACATTACGGCGCTGGATCAGATGCAAACCCGCCTCAGTCGAGCCGAACGGCTGGCGACGCTAGGCCAAGTCGCGGCTGGCATTGCCCACGAAATCAGGAATCCGCTGGTAGGGATCGGCTCCAACGCCTTTCTCCTTCTGGACGAATTTGACGCGTCGGACCCGCGGCACGCCGATTTGGAGATGATTTTAAAAGAGACCAAGCGACTGGATCGCATCGTCAATCAAATCGTCGACTACGCGCGAACACGGGAGCTTGCTCCGGTACTCTGCTCGTTGAACGATCTTGCAGATGAAGTCGTCAAACTACTCGATGCGGCCATATCCGCGAAGCACCTGACGATCACACGTTCCCTCCCTCCCACCCTGACCAGGCTCCAGGCTGATCGTGACCAAATCAAACAAGTGCTATTGAACGTCGTTCAGAATGCGATTGATGCCTCCCTTGATAGAGGAGCGATTACAGTCACGGCCTTCGAGCTCCCACGCGGCCAGCAGACCGGCATCGTGATCAAAGTCACGGATCACGGAGTCGGGATTCCCGATGACGCATTAGCACATGTCTTCGAGCCGTTTTTCACCAGCGGCAAGCGGCAGGGAACAGGGTTGGGTCTGGCAATTTGCCGGAATATTATCGAGAATCATGGGGGCGATATCCAGATCACCAGCGAAGTCGGGACGGGAACCAGCGTCCGAGTCTGGCTTCCTCTTCGCCAGGAATTTCAATTCGTCGAAGGGTAACGCATGCAATTGACCATCTTTGTGACCGATGATGAGCCCGCCATTCGCAGTGCGATCATCAAGCGCCTAACCCGCAAACACCATCGCGTTGTTGGCTATGAATCGGGCGAGGAGCTACTGGTGGCGCTGTCGCTGGAAACGCCAGACCTGATCCTGCTCGACCTCAAAATGCCAGGCCTCAGCGGGCTCGACACGCTCAGAAAGCTGCGCCCTCTGGCCCCCCATACCCTCGTCATCCTGCTCACGGCCTATGGGACGGTGCAAGACGCAGTCGATGCCATGAAGCTCGGGGCCTATGACTTCCTCATCAAAACCGTCGATCTGGATGTGACAGAACCAGTGCTCGATCGTGCCATCGATCTCTTGAGTCTGCGCCAACGTCTTGCCGTAGAGACCGAACAGCATGACCGCCAATATGCGCTCTCCAGCCTGGAAGCCCGTAGTCCGGCCATGCAACAAGTGCTGGCTCAAGTCCGGGATGTCGCCGTGAATCCGAAGTCCTCAGTGCTGCTCCTAGGTGAGACCGGAACGGGCAAAGAATATCTTGCGCGAGTCCTGCATCACAATGGCGCGCGGGCCGCAGGCCCTTTTATCGGGGTGAACTGTACCGCCCTCCCGCGAGAGCTGTTCGAAAGCGAATTATTCGGCTTCGAACGAGGCGCCTTCACCGGGGCGGTTCAGCGAAAAATCGGGCTGCTCGAAAAGGCGGAGGGCGGGAGCTTGTTTCTCGACGAAATCGGCGACTTGGATCTGACCATGCAGGCGAAGCTGCTGCGGGTGATTCAAGAGCGCACTATTCGTCGGCTGGGGGGAACGAATGATATCGAGGTGGATTTTCGACTCATGGTCGCGACCAATCGAGACCTCAAAAAATCGGTGACCGAAGGACGCTTCCGTGAAGATCTCTATTTCCGTTTAAATGTGGTCTCTTTCGAGCTGCCCCCGTTGCGGAAACGCGTCGAGGACATTACGCCCCTCTGTCGAAAGGCGGTCATCCGATACGGCAAGGAGTTCGGGAAAGACGTCGTCGATATCGAGCCGGAGGCCATGGCCTTGTTGCGGGACTATGCCTACCCTGGCAACATCCGTGAGCTGCACAATATCATCGAACGGGCCATGATCTTCTGTCATGGCACAATACTGACCGTGGACAACCTGCCGGCTGAACTGAGGCAGAGACCCGACGCAGTAGCGGTGACCGTGGTGGAGGGAGAGGAACGCCTGCTCCGGCTCGAATCGAAACTAGGCAAGCAGTCCCTGGCCGATATTGAGCAGGCGATCATTCAAGAAGTGCTCCGGTTATCGGACTACAATAAAACGACTGCCGCCAAGTACCTCGGCCTCACCAGGTTTGCGCTGGATCGACGTTTAAAAAAGATCAGCGACGAATAACAGCCCCCTCAGGAAGGATTCGGCGAGACGAATACTAAGACTTTCAGCCTCTGGCCTGTGTGATTTTTCACCCCATGTTCCTCCCCCGCCGGCGCCATCGTCCCCTGCCCTGGACCCAGCACCCGCTTCTCTGCCCCGACCTGAAACGTGCCCTCCCCCTCCAGCACGAGATAGACCTTATCCTGCTCTCCGTGGATATGCCCCTTCTGCTCTTGCCCCGGCTCAAAACAGTAGATGTCGCAGAAAAACCGCGGCGTCTCGAACATATTGTTCTTCTTCATCTTTTCGCTGCTAAACTGCTGATAATCTGACAGATTCACCACGTTCATATGCCAGGTCTCCCAGGAAGGTTATGGATGATTCTGGCGCCGCTCTAGCGTCGCCAGAATGGAATCGACCGAGATCAGATGATGAGCCAGCCCCAAGTCCTTGGCTGAAATTCCCATCGCTAGACCAAGCAACTGCGGCACATGCAGGATCGGTAAATGGAGTTCGCGGCCGACCGCTCGACCGGCTCGCTCCTGATAGATATCCAGGCTCATGTGGCAGAGAGTGCAGGGCGTCACCATAAAGTCGGCCCCCTGGTCCTTCGCCTCGCTCATGTGCGCTCCCGCCATCGCCACGGCGATGGCTTCCTTTTCGAGGATGATGGGGAAGCCGCAGCACTTGGTCCTCCCTTCATAGGGCACCGGCTCGCCACCGACCGCCGTAATGAGACGTTCGAGGGACTGCGGATTCTCCGGATCGTCGAACCCCAGGTCCCACGAAGGACGCAGGATGTAGCAGCCGTAAAAGGGGGCAATGCGGAAGGCTTGCATCGGCTGAGAGACGAGGGCTTCCAGGCGAGCCAGCCCGATATCCCGCACCACAATCCACAAGAGATGCTTGACTTGAACCTGGCCGTGATAGGCCAGACCTTCCTGAGCCAAGAGGGCATTAATGCGATCCAAGGTCCCTGGCTCGGCCTTCAATCGTCGATTGGCCGCACTCATGACCCCCTGGCAGGTGCCGCAGATCGTCATGACATCCAGCCCGAGCTGCTCGGCTTGCGCAAAGGTCCTGGCGTTGATCGCCAACGCCATATCGGGATGCGCCTCCGCCACCACCCCCGCGCCACAGCAGGCGGCAGCAGAGAGTTCGACCACCTCGATCCCTAATCGGCCGATGATCGCCCTGGTCGATTGATAGAGCTCAGGCGTCGCCCCTTGTGCCGCACAACCAGGATACAGCGCGTACTTCATCCGGCCCCTCTCGATGTGATTCGTGAGGCGAGTATATGCCAGATGCCAGGGGAAAATCAGGGGTCGCCCTCCTCCTCCACCCTTGTAATCCCACAATGATAATGTCCGCTTTCACCACAGTAGAAATGTCCTCTTCGTTGCTAGACTGCCGGCTTTCAGACGGAGGGCTGGATGGTCGGAGAGGACACGGTCATCATGAGTGTGAAGGAACTCAGGCGAGTGCA
>JAPLLI010000234.1 GCA_026387615.1 Nitrospirota bacterium | reverse complement strand
CTGGTGGCTGGTGCTCAGCTACAGTTGCCTCGGCTATGTCGCCTACGTCTATCTGTCCTGGTTTTACTTATATCTGGTAAATGTTCGAGGATTCGATGTGCTCCGTGGCGGAATCTATGCCTCCGCCCCCTTTCTGGCCATGTTGGTCATGTGTCCCCTGGGTGGCTGGGTGACCGATCGACTCGCAGCCAACTATGGGCTCACCACAGGACGGGCCGTGGCCGGCATGACCGGCATGGTCCTGGCGGGGGTCTCGATTGCCCTGGGGGCCCTCATCGACTCTCCCTTTCTGGCGATCACCTGTCTGTCATTCGGCGCAGGCTGGCTCTACTTTGCCATCGGCGCCTACTGGGCCTCGACAACCGATCTATCCAAAGCCCATGCCGGCACCTTGTCAGGGCTCATGAACACCGGCGCCAATATCGGCGGGACGATTTCCCCGACCCTGACTCCCTGGCTGGCCCATCACTGGGGCTGGCCAGCCTCATTAGGAGTTGCCGCAGCCGTCGCCATCCTGGGCGGGCTCCTCTGGTTCAAGATCGATCCGGGCAAAGGACTGAAGAATGTGAACAGTGATGGGTGATCGGTGATGAGGACGTATCAGACTCTCCCCTCACCCCTTCGCCTTCCCCACCCACCGGTCACTCATCACTCATCACGTCTTCATACCTCTTGCCGCCTGAAGCTTACCCCTGCTACATTCATTACCCATGACTATGCAATTCCAAAAAATCGATCCCCGCGTCACCATTACGACCCCGTTCGGCGAGATCAAGATTCGCTTCTATCCGGATGACGCGCCGCGTCACGTCGAGAACTTCGTCAAGCTCGCCAAGATGGGCTTCTATAATGGCACTACCTTCCATCGCGTCGTTCCCGGCTTCCTCATTCAGGGCGGCGATCCGCTCAGCAAGAGTCCAGACCGCTCCCTGCACGGCTCCGGCAGCCCCGGCTACTGGCTGAATCCTGAAACCAGCGATCGTCCGCATAAACGGGGCGCCATCGCCATGGCAAAGGTGCCACGAGAGAGCAACAGCACGAGGGATTTCAACGACAGCGGATCGCAGTTCTACATCAATGTCGCGGACAACAGCGGACTCGACCGAACCTACACCGTCTTCGGCGAGGTCTTTCGAGGGATGGATGTGGTGGACAAAATCGTCGCCGCGGTCCGAGACGACTGTGACAATCCCCTGGAGCCAATCCCCATGACCATGACGGTGAAAGAGTAAAGAGTGTGAGGGGTGGGCTGCCTGGTCTCCTGTGCTCGCGCAACGCGCGGCCTCAGACGGCCCTCGTTGGCCGCGCGCTGAGGGAGACCAAGCAGCCCACCCCTCAGCGAAGAAAGATGAAGTTGGCGAACTGTTTCAACATTCTATTAGGATGTGTCACGGCCCTGGGCACAGGCCCTTAATGATTATGGTGGTGTGGACGGCAATCTTCTGAAATGCGATAAGAATCTCTAGGTTCTACCCGCTCTTCACGTCTTTCTTTCCATCAGCAGACAACAAGGCCCTTCACCTTCCGCCTGATTTGGCAAAGCAGGAATCAGTCCTGCCTGACATATTTGGTCTGGAATCTCTACCGATCAGCAAGACCGCCTCAATTGATGACTGCTGCGCAGCCGTGCGCACCGGAACAGCAATGATTACGACACTGACGACTGGCACACCGATTGCGTAAAGGCCTGGGCCCTCAACAGGAGTTGCATGACAGCTACACAAGTTCGCTTTGAAGCCAGTCTGACTAGAGCCACCATCGTCGCCACGCTCATCGCCGTGACCCTGTTTCTCTGGTCAATCGCCTCCGTATTCAGCGACAGGATCGAGCAGGGGAACCTGTGGGGCCTCCTCGAAGGCGGTCTGTTTCTCGCACTGGTGGGATTTCTGATCTCCGGGAACTTCGGCTATCAACTGGCGAGGCTGGCCTATCTGAAACGCTGGCTCAGCCACAGACCAGCCACAAAAGACGAGCTGATACAGTCCCTCGTCGCGCCCATGCCTCTCCTGACCGTTCTGGTGCCGTCATACAAGGAAGAATCAGACGTCATCCGCCAAACATTGTTATCCGCGGCCCTGCAGGAATATCCGCACAAACGGGTCGTGCTGCTGCTGGATAATCCTCCCGATCCACGTACGCCAGCGGATCGTGAGGCCCTCCTGGCGGCCCGCGCCCTGCCGAAGGAACTCCAAGCCCTACTCGACGACCGGGCTCGCTATTTTGAAAGCCTACTCGTGCAATTCATGCTGCGGCAACAAACGGGCGTGAGCGATCTCCCGCAAGAACATGTCGCATTGGCCGACGCCTATCGGCAGGCCGCACAATGGTTCAACGAACAGGCCGACCGGTATCCGGCCACGACCCACTCCGATGCCTGGTTTGCCGAGAACATTCTTCGCGAGCCTGCGAACCGGCATGAGAAACGGGCCGCTCATTGGCACAATCAGGCCAGCGCCAGCCGTTCCGAGCGCGCTCCGCACGAGCACTGTTTGCTCGGAGAATATCGCTGTCTGGCCTCCGTCTTCCAGGTCGACATCGCCGTCTTCGAGCGGAAACGTTATCAAAACCTCTCCCATGAGCGGAACAAGGCGATGAACCTGAACAGCTACCTCGGCCTCATGGGCAAACGCCTGCGCGAGGTTCAGCACGAAGCCGGACTCATGCTCGAAGACACAACGAGCCTCCACGAATCCTGGGCCATTCCCGACTCCCCCTATGTCATTACGCTCGATGCGGATAGCCTCATCCTGCAGGACTACGCCCTCCGTCTCGTGCAGATCATGGAGCAGCCTGGCCATGAACGGCTCGCCGTCGCGCAGACGCCCTACAGCGCCATTCCGAACGCACCAGGCCTCCTTGAGCGAACGGCTGGAGCCACCACCGACATTCAATACCTCCTGCATCAAGGCTTCACCTATTTCGGCGCCACCTTTTGGGTCGGCGCGAACGCGCTACTACGGAAAGCAGCACTGGAAGACATCTGCGTAGAGGAGCCGACTCAGCACGGCGTGATCAAGCGCTACATTCAAGACCGCACCGTGATTGAAGATACGGAATCGACCGTTGATTTGATGGCGCGAGGCTGGAGTCTGTTCAACTATCCTGAACGGCTGGCCTACAGCGCAACGCCCTGCGATTTCGGCTCGCTCATTATTCAGCGAGGCCGCTGGGCCAACGGAGGGCTCCTCATTCTGCCCAAACTGCTTCGGTATCTCCGGCTGGTCTCAAAAACCCCGGCCTTCGCCGCGCAGAGCTTCTACCAACTGCACTATCTGACGTCGCTGGCGCTGGCGCCGCTCAGCGTGCTGCTACTACTGGTGCTCCCCTTCTCCGGCAAGCTCATGACGATCTGGCTGTCGCTGACCGCCCTCCCCTATTTCATCTTGTACGCGCGCGACCTATCGATCCTTCGCTACCACGGCGTGATCGACCTCGTGCGGGTCTACGCCCTCAACCTCCTCTTGCTCCCGATCCACCTCGGTGGCGCGCTGAAATCTGTGCAACAACTCGTCACCGGCGAGAAGATTCCCTTCCAGCGCACACCGAAAGTCCAAGGACGGACCGGCGCACCGGCTCTCTATGTGGCCCTCGAATACGGGCTGCTACTGTTCTGCTGCGTCACGGGACTCCTCTATGCCTCGCACGGCCGATGGATCTCTGCGGCCTTTTCGTTAGTGAACGGCGCGCTGTATGCCTATGCCATTGCGTCGTTCATCGGTTTCGCTGAAAGTGTAGAGGATCTCGTGCCAGCCTGGAATCGTCTCTGGCGTCAACGCCTCGTCCCATCTGTTGAGGCCATCGAGCAACGCGTCGCCGTCAACACGTCCTATGTCTGGCGGGTCCAATCCATGCTCCGGAATCTCCGCGCTCAGGGGTCCCTCTATTTCCTTCTCTCCAGCTGCTGCGCCCTGCTGGAGGTCTTCGCACCGGCCGCCCTGTTCGGAGCAGTGGACCAACACGTAACCCCCATTTACGTGGAGAATCAAAAGCCCGGCACGACTGAGTGGGTGCTCACGCGCCCGGCCCTACACCGGGAAATTGAAGGCTATGCCTCCCTGACCAGCGTCAATCGCGGAGCGGCGCTGAAACTCTTTGTCAGCACTCAGGCAGACTTCTACACCGTGAGAATTTACCGGATGGGCTGGTATCAGGGGGCCGGTGCACGCGAGATCGCCGGACCTATTCGGCGCCACGGCCAGATCCAACCTCCTCCTACGATCGATCAGAGCACCGGATTGATCGAATGCCACTGGAACGATCCCCTCCTCCTGGCCATCCCCGACAATCTATCAGATGCGACGGACTGGACGAGCGGAATCTACCTGGCCAAACTGACAGCGGAGCCAACAGGCTTTCAAAGCTATATTATTTTTGTCGTCCGGGACGATGCACGCCCCTCGCTCTACCTAGTCCAATCCAGCGTCACCACCTTCCAGGCTTACAATAATTGGGGCGGCAAATCCCTCTACGCCTTTAACAGCGTGGGTGGACAAGCGGCGAAGGTCTCCTTCAATCGCCCCTATGCGATCAGCCCGATCCCGCTCGCGGCAGCCGGCGCCGGCGCGGGAGACTTTCTGACCTCCAATTCCTTCCCCAGTACCTACCAAGCCTCGCCTGCAGGCTGGGAATACAACATGGTGCGGTGGCTGGAGCGGGAGGGATACGACGTGACCTATGCGACAAACGTGGATGTCCATGCTAATCAGACGCTCCTGGCATCCCATCATGCCTTCCTGTCCGTCGGACATGATGAATATTGGAGCTGGGAGATGCGCCGCCAAGTCGAACAGGCCCGCGACCGGGGCATCCATGTGGGATTCTTCTCCGCCAATACCTGCTACTGGCAAATTCGCCTGGAGCCCAGTCCGCTCACGAGCAAACCGGACCGGACAATCGTGGCCTATAAAGAAAACGCCCCCTGGCACGATCCCCTCCAGCTTGATCACGATCCCACCAACGACTACCTCGTCACAACGAAATGGCGCAACCCTCCGGTGAATCGCCCGGAAGCCTCGCTGATCGGGAGCATGTTTATTGAGACAGACGATCCGGTGGATGGAGATTTCGTGATCGAGGATGCCAGCCACTGGGTCCTCAATGGGACGGGCTTACAACAGGGAGACCGATTGCCTGGACTCGCAGGCTATGAAGTCGACGGAGGTCTGAACTCGACCCCGCCGACCACTCAAGTCGTGGCTCTGACGCCTCTGGCCCGGCATGAGGGAACGGTCACAGTCTACAACCTGGCGAATGGAGCGATCGTCTTTTCGACCGGCTCAATACAATGGAGTTGGGGCCTGGACAATTACCAGGCTCCGGCGCTCCGCAAGTCGGTACTAAATCCGGCAGCCCAACAGATGACCCGCAATGTCCTGGCTCGCTTCAGTCAAAACCATGTTCCAGCAGCCTCCGTCAACCAGGCCGGCAGACCGGCACAACTCCGGTAGAACCGACCGCCTTGAATCTCCAATCCCCTACGGTCCATCCACCCAACACAGCAACATTGGCTCAACGGTCCAGCTCATTTGACGTGATCCGAGTCAGTGCCTGCCTGGCTGTCGTGCTGCTCCACCTTGCCGCCACCGCCGTCATGCAACCAGACCAACTCGGAACAGTCAGTTGGCACCTGGCCAACCTCATCGACAGCGCCACACGCTGGTGCGTGCCGGTCTTTGTGATGTTGAGCGGCGCCTTGCTGCTCGACGCAACCAAACACAGCAGCCCCCGTGAGTTCTGGACCAAACGCATGAATCGGCTGCTTCCAGCGCTGCTATTCTGGTCAGCCGTCTACCTGGCCTGGCGGGCGTTTTTCTGGAATCAACCGCTGACGGTCAACAGCATCACACAAGACCTCATCGCAGGACGGCCCTACATCCATCTCTACTTTCTGTTCCTCATCGCAGGGCTCTATCTCGTCACGCCCTTTCTGGCCACAGCGGCACACAACCTCGAATCACAGCACCTTGGTCAGGCCATCCTCGTCATGGCGGCATTGGCGCTGGGAGCCAACCTGGCAGATTTTCTGGCCACCAGTGCCTTCACCCTGTTTGTCCCCTACCTCGTTTATTACTTCGCAGGGCTCTATTGCGTCCGAGTCCTTAGACACAGTCCAGGCCCCTATGGCCTGTTCTTGGCCGGCGCCATTGCCATGACGACCCTGCTCACCGCCTTCTTGGTATCAGCCAAGGGGCTGGACGACCGCTGGTCCTTCTACTTTTATGAGGACTTTAGTCCCACCATCATGGTGATGGCGGTCACCCTGTTCGTGGTCCTCCTCCGAGCATCGTTCTCACCGGCCATTCAATCGGTCGCGCAGCGCCTGGCTCCCTGGACGCTGGGGGTCTACGTGGCCCATCCGATCGTCGTGGAGCTATTACGAAACCTCTACCACACCACGATGCCCACCATGTTCCGCCCCCTCTACTACATCCCCGTCACCTTCGCCGCAACCCTCGCCCTTACATTTACAGCCGTTGCCCTGATGCAAAAAGTCCCGTTTTTACGGCGAGTGGTCTAACCGTAGACGGACAGGACACATTCGCCGCTGCCAAAAATGACCGCGACAATGCATTGGAGCCGATCCCGATCACGGTTAAATGGAATGAATGATGAAAGACAGGATTTCGACTACGGCTGGCTGCTCAAAAATGTCATCCAACGAGGCCGCAGGCGAGTCACAACCTGAGGCGTACCCTCAGGGGTACGTTGAGGATTGAGACGAACCGAGAACAAAGTTGGTGGCCTCTTTGAGGAGCCTCCCGACAGGCTGCTCAAACAGACTATCCAGCAAGGCCGCAGCCGAAGAACAGGCCGCAGGCGTACCCTCAGAGGTACGTTGAGAACCTGTTCGAGGCGAGAACGAAGCTGGGAGTCTGTTTCAGCAGCCTGACGAGAAGAAGGCCATGCTGGCGTATGGTACGAGACCCGAAAGACCGACGCTATGGCCACAGACCAAGCGTAATGCGGACCGCTTCCTCGACCGCCGCTAGCTCATCCTGACTGAGCGTCTCAATTTTGGCACGCAATCGAGACTTGTCCAATGATCGGATCTGATCGCCCAATGCACGGGATGGTTTCCCCTTCACCGTCACAAGCGCTTCACCAGGATAGAGGGAATCAACGTTACTGGTGAGCGGCAGCACCACAACACGTGAACCGAAGGCATTGCAGGAATTGTTGGAAACAATCACCGCAGGCCGCGTTTTCTGAATCTCCGATCCAAGAACCGGATCCAGCGCGACCCAATACACCTCCCCCCGCTTAGGCGGCCGCTTCACTTCGGCCACCCTTCGTCATCTATATGCTTCCACTCCTCCTCCAGACTGGCCCTCCATCGCTCCTTGCTCGCAGCCTGATAAGCCGCATCCAACGCTTTCGCATCCGGATGCAACTTGGCCCGAACGGCTCTTGAGATAAAGGCACTCAGTTTTTTCGGAGGCACTTCCTTTTTGAGCCTCGCATACACATCATCGTCCATAGTGATGTTCAATCTGACAGACATAGGCACCTCCCGCGAGAAAGTCGATACTGTATTGTATACAGGATACGACGCGACGGCAAGAGAACGACATGCAACGCCGGCACGCAGGAATACCGCGCAAATCACGCTGAATCAACACAATGTCGGGGAATGTATTCGGAAGCTTCTCGGCAGGCTGCTCACACAGACTATCCAGCAAGGCAAAAACAAAGCAGGGCGACCTCTCAGGAGTCCATTGGCATGCTGCTCAAAAGGGTCATCCAGCCACCATCGTTCAAGAGTGGCCTGGTCGATCCTCGATTGCGCGCGTCGAACGAGCACATTCTTATCGTGCGCGTTCCGCGAGCAGGAGGACGACCAGGCTACCCCGCTCCTTTTTTCAGCATCCGAGACTAGAAGAAGGCCATGCTGGCGTACGTCACCGTCGAATTGTACTGATCGGTGATGCCGCGGTCATAGCGCAACACTTGCCCGCTCTCCGCCTCGATCAACCGTAGCAACGAATAGATGGGAGAGAAACCGGAGATCCGGCGCTGATCCTGCTCTTTCCTGATGTAGTTGGCGAACTCTTCCGGCTGTCGCTCCTCCACCGGCTTCAACATCTCCAGGTCGAACTGCATGCAGCGGTGGAAGGAGAAGTCCGTCGGGGGCGCCTTGTCTCCGTATCTCATGCCCAAATGGGCTAGCTCGCCCGCTGCGATCACACAGTAGGTCCTGCCTGATTGCGCCAGCACCTCTCGCAGGCCGGTCAAGAACTGGTCGACCGATTGGCGCACGGCCGGATCCCCCAGGCTCGCAGCGGAGAAGGCACTCAAGATCGGGACGATGGTGAAGGGCTTCTTCTTCCCCACGATGTCTTGAAGAAAGGGAAGCTGAAACTCCACCGCCTGCTCCGCCTGATGACAGAGATCGTCTTCGAAAAATTCCGGCAGCTTGGCCTTGAGCTGACTCAGGATCGGCTGGTCGGCGGATACGACGCCGAACGGGGTCTCGAAGTCTTTATCCGTCACGGCAAAGACATGGTCCAATCCGGCAGACGCAGTCCCGACGATGACGAAGAGGTCCGGCTGCTCCGCTTCTTGGAGTTCTTTATAGGCCCAGGCATAGATCGGCCCCGCCTGCTTCAAATCGTAAGTCGGAGCAACGAGACCTTTGATTTTCTTGCCCGCATTCTCTGACGGTTTGAAGTCCGGTCCTTCTTCCGACGTAAAGAATCCGTCGATCTGTTTTTTCAGCTTGGCACTGTCTGCTTCATAGCCCCGCCCTGCATGGGCCGCGCGACGTAGCGGGCTCTGCCGATAGGATTCCCGCGCCAGCCGCCCGGCCTCCTCGGCGCGCTGACCCTCCAGGAACAGCTTCTCATTCAAATCGACAACCAGCTGATCCATCTTGCTGGGCACGAGAAATTCACCGAATCGCTTCAGGTACAGCGCCCCGATCTCCGCCAGCGAATGTTCACCGTCAAAATGCTGAATGATGAAAAAGTAGTTGAGCGGCAGCACGAGCTTTTCTTTGCTCAAGCCCGTCGGGTCCCACAGGACCATGAACTGCTCCTCGCCTTCTCTGATCGGCGAGAATTGCAGATTGCGAAGAGCGGGATACTGCTTGGGGTCTTTTGTGGGGCTGGCTGTAGTAGTCATAGCACTCCTTATTGGAGCGCCATTGTAACGAAGGGATTACGCCAGCTGCAACCGTCGGTCTGGTCTGTTTGGTCTATCTGGTTCATCTGGTCTATCTCGTCTATCTGGTTGGTCTTGTTAGACCAGACAGACCGAATAGACAAGACAGACTAGATAGACCAGAGAGACCTACTCTTTTTCGGGAGTACTACTGCTGCCCCTGCGGCCCATCACCACCAGGGTGAGAATGGTCAACCCCAGGAGCCAGAGGCTTGGCCTGCCATAGGAGGGATCGGTGAACTCGATCAGGTCGGTCAACCTCCCGATCAAAAGGGACATGCGGGCCATCACGGTATAGCCGAAGGCAGCGCCAAACGCGATCATCAGGAAGAGGATGCCGATCCTGGCCACCACCTTGCCTGGTCCTGTATGTTCGACGGAGAAGAAAAAGTAAAACAACACGGAACTGACCCCGATCAGGATGATGATGGTATTGAGGCTACTGGCCGGGTTGAGCAGGTTCCAGGTAAAGGAGAGCCCCTCGCCCGGCACCATCACCAGAAGCGGGCGCACCGTATCTTCAATCTGCTTAAGGATGTAAGAAGAAATCACCCGCGGAATGGCCAGGCCTGACCCGACTCCCACGATGAAGGCGAAGGCATAACGTGAAAGCCAGGCAGCTTTTGGCACATAGCGCGTGAGCATGAGCATCCCGATGGCAACCGGGATCAACAGGGCCCATTCCCCGTTCTTGACGATCGGGGTCCAGATGAGATGGACGATCACCGTGTCGTAGGTCTTCACGATGGTATAGCCGACCGATACGCCGACGTAGAGGTTCTCCGCCAGCTTGAACAGGGGGTTATCCTTATAGAGGAACGAGAAGATAAAGAGGGTCAACCCCGTCGCCACCCAGGCCCCGATGATGGTTTCAATCGGCATAGATCCTCACAATCCCGACCGGCCCTGTTGCTTAGACTGTCTACGCAGCGAGAAATAAAACAAATTACACAGGATCACCAGCACGATGATGGCGAGATGGGTGGCAGATTGGGCATCCATGCCGGCAATGGCCTTCCCCTTCTGGCCGATCAGGGTCTCGTATTCCGCTGCGCCCCGCAGGCCCCCGATCAGTCCATTGATCTGGCCGCTCCGTAACAACGGATATAAGCCGGGGGCCATCACGCCGGTGCAGCCTCCGCCGAGCTCGAACTTGTACTTGTCCTTGCCGAACACATACCAGGCCTCCACGCCGGGATTGCCTGCTCCCAGACTGACGGCATAGTTCACATCACGCAAGTTCGCGATGCCTTGGAGCACAGGCAATCCCTTCGTCGGTTTACCGTTGTAGTCTGCGGGAAAGGCCCCATAGAGGTCCTGCCCCATGTTCATGATGACGGCGGTTCCGCCCGGGCTCCAGCCGAGAAACACATAGTCCTTCCCGCTTTCCTTGCCCATTTCACGGGCGACCTGCGTCACGACCTGGTCAGCCATGCCGGTGCCGGAGACCCAGAGCGTCATCGCAATCACGCGCAAGTTCTTCCGGAAGGCATGACGGAGCAAGGAAATCGATTGGGGATGGAGTTCCGGCTTCGAGGCAGGATCGAAATCCAGCGAGAGAAGAAACACGGACCCCTCCGGGAGCGACTCAATGTAATCGTAGACCCCTCGCACTTCCGGCGAAATCTTGATCGGCAGCCCGACCGGATAGAGCAAGGGCAAAAGCGTACAGAGGCCGATCACCAGAAAGATGATCCGCCGGTCGATTTTCAACATGCGCTCTGCGAAGGTCACCGCGTGACCTCGCAATGAGAAATGCAAAATGTAAAATGCAAAATAGGGCGACACATACGAGATTCGCTCAATTTTTCATTTTGCATTTTTAACTTTGCCTTACTCTTTCCCGCCGCCCAGATACGACCGTTCCATGCCGAAGATAATCTTGATAGAGAGGGCAACGGTGCCGAGGCTCACGCCGATCAGGATCGCGCGCCGCACCGACGCATTCAGCACGTTCAAGATCCATTGAGACAGGTCGCCGCTCAGCGGGATGAGATATTCCCCAAGCGGCACTCGGCCCATCATCACAATCACCGCCGCGATGAGCAGGACCGCCGCCTCGCGGCTCCGCGCGCG
>JAPLLI010000215.1 GCA_026387615.1 Nitrospirota bacterium | reverse complement strand
CGCACATCCACGACCGTCTGTTCATCGAGCCCCAGCCCGCCTCCTGGCTGGAACCGGCGTGGAGTCGATGGGGCTGGCGCCGGCTTCGACTGTGCCGCCTGCCCCCTTGCGAGGCCCACGAGGTTCGCCACGGTGGCCAGCAGCTCCCCCGCCCCGACCTTCACCCTCACTCGCTTCTTCCCCTGCGGCGCTTCGAGGAGTATGCCGGTCATGCCGAGCCCGCCGATCTCCACCTGATCCCCCACCCCCAATTGCTCAAGGGGAATCGGCTGGCCGGCCGGGGTCAATTCGGCTCTTGTCTGTGCCTCCAGCTCGAACAATCGTTGCTTCGCGGCTTTGGCCTTGATCAACTTCTGCTCGCCCTTGACTGTATCGACCGTGGCCTGCACTTCCGCTCGCGCGCGGCTGAACTGTTCGCTCAATTTTCGCTTGAGGCCCCTCTGCGCTTCCTTCTCTGTCTCTTCCAGATGAGCCAGCTGGGCCTTCGCCCGCTGCTCGGCCTGTTCCGCTTCACGTCTCGCCTCAACCGCGCGGGCCAAATCGTCGGCCAACTGCCGCTGCGTCGCTTGCAGGTCGTGCAACATCGTTTCCATGGCCCGCTCGTCTTTATGGAGCTTCAACCTCGCCTCATCCAGCAAGGCCCGATCCATCCCTAAGCGGCCTGCAATCTCCAGAGCAGAGGAGCCGCCCGGCACCCCCATAAAGAGCCGATAGGTCGGCGAGAGGGTTGCCACGTCGAATTCAACACTGGCGTTCGCGAAGCCGGACATCGTATGAGCCAAGGCTTTCAGCGAGCCATAGTGGGTGGTCGCGACGACTTTCATCCCCAGCGAGGCCAGCCGACAGAGCAAGGCTTCGGCTAGGGCCGCCCCTTCTGACGGATCGGTCGAGGTCACCGGCTCATCGAGAAGGACCAGCCATTGCCGTGGGTCAGCCTCTTCGTCGCCGTTCCGTTGCTGCTCCGTTTCATCGAGCAGCTGAATCATTTGGGTCATGTGAGCCGAAAAGCTGGAGAGGTCGCGGGCCAAATCTTGAGCATCGCCGATATCGGCATAGACGTCGGAGAAGAAGGCCATCTCCGATTCCGCCTCGCAGGGCAGGTGCAGTCCGGCCCTGACCATCAGGGCAAAGAGCCCGACGATCTTGAGGGTGACGGTCTTGCCTCCCGTATTGGGACCGGAGATGACCAGCACCTGGATCGATTCATCCAGGAGAATATCGTTGGCCACCACCTGCCCCTTCGACAACACGAGCAAGGGATGCCTGGCCTGCAGCAACGTCACGCGCCCTTCATCGTTAAGCCCGACCGGATGGGCCTTCAGTTGGCGGCCGAACGAAGCCCGCGCGGCAATCCCGTCCAGCAAGGCCAGCGCCTCAAGCCCCGCCAGCATGAGTTCTGCTTGGGCTGCGACAAGGGAGGACAATTCACGGAGGATGCGGCGCACTTCCCGCTCGATCTCTAGATCCGCCACCTTGATCGAATTGTTCAGCTCCACCAGCTCACGCGGCTCGATAAAGACCGTGGCCCCGCTGGCCGAAACATCATGCACGATCCCCGGCACCCGGCCCCTCATGTCGGTTTTCACCGGAATGACATAGCGGCCTTCGCGCTGGGCGAAATACTGTTCTTGGAGAATCTCTTCGAAGCGGCGCGAGTGGAGCATCTGATCGACTTGATGCCGGATCTGCTGTTTGAGCGAATGGGCCTGATGGGTCAAGCGCCGCAACTCAGGCGTCGCCGACTCCTTCATCGAACCATCCTGGTGAATCGCCTCATCCAGCGCGGCCTTCACCGGACGCAGCTCCTCGACCGATCGTAAAGACTGCGCAACGGATGCCAGAGCGGGAGCGACCAGCTGATGCCGCTCCACAAAATGGCCGCTCTCCTCCAGCAACTCCAGCACGATCGCGCAATCGCGGAGTTCCAATATCTCTAACGAAGCCCCTTTGTTCGCCCGGGCAAGGGGATCCCGAATGTCCGGGAAGGCCAAGGCAGGCAAACCCTCGCCTGCGTCCTGCAGCCGTCCCATCTCCGTGGTTTCCTGTTGGCGCCGCTGCGCATCGTGCAGATCAGTGGCCAATTCGAGAGCCCGACAACGCGCCGCCCCCATCGTGGATCGGGCATGGCCAGCCAGAGCTTCGAGCAATCTCGGCCATTCCAGCACCTGCGTCGTCTTGTCGAACAGATTCACTGATACCTCATAGAAAACCGTCTTGCCCTGAACGCGACGAACTCTAACGAACCAAGCGATAGAGACGCAAGGCGCAGCGCCGCACAGCTTGCGCAAATTCCGTGACAGCCCAAGGCAGGTCACGGCGAAACTCCTGTGATCCGGCGCGGAGTTACCTCTCTCGATGGCTTGACAAGGCCCAGGAGGCGTCGATACTATCGGCCTCCATTGTGGCCGGTACATTCAGCCGGCCTTTTTTCTTGAGGGACTATTTGTCATGGCTACTCGGATCGGCATCAATGGATTTGGACGGATCGGACGGAACGTCCTACGGGCATCACTCGGAGACCCCGAGCTGCACGTAGTCGCCATTAACGACCTGACAGATGCGAAGACGCTCGCCTATCTCCTGAAATACGACTCGGTACATGGAACATTGCCCTGGAGCGTCGAGGCCAAAGACGACCAGATCCTCGTCGACGGCAAGCCCATTCGAGTGCTCGCGATGAAGGACCCCAAGGACCTGCCCTGGAAGGATCTGGAGATCGACATCGTCGTCGAATCGACCGGACGCTTCACCGACCGAGAAGGTGCGGGGAAGCACATCGCGGCCGGAGCCAAACACGTCATTATCTCCGCGCCGTCGCCCAACCCGGATGTCACCCTCGTCCTGGGCGTCAACGACGAGGCCTACGACCCGAACACGCACCACATCATCTCCAACGCCTCCTGCACGACCAATTGCCTGGCACCCGTGGCTAAGATCCTACTGGACAATTTCGGCATCAAGCACGGCGTCATGACCACGATCCACTCCTATACCAACGACCAGCAACTGCTCGATTTACCGCACAAAGACCTGCGGCGCGGGCGCGCAGCCGGCATGTCCATGATCCCGACCAGCACCGGCGCGGCGAAAGCCCTGCATTTGGTACTGCCGCAGCTCAAAGGCAAGATCGACGGCCTCGCGATCCGCGTCCCCACGCCAAATGTCTCGCTGGTGGACCTGACCGTCGAAACCGAGAAAGATTGCGACGTCGCCTCCGTCAACGCCGCCTTCCAGAAAGCGGCGCTCGGCCCGATGAAAAACATCCTGCTCTATTCGGAAGACCCGATCGTCTCGATCGACCAGAAAGGCGATCCCCATTCTGCCACCCTCGATGCCCCGCTCACGATGGTCATCGACAAACGGATGGTCAAGGTCACGGCCTGGTACGACAACGAATGGGGCTACTCCTGCCGGGTGCGGGATCTGATCAAGGTGATCGCGGCAAAAACGAAGGGCCGCTGAGAATGAGCGAACAGATCGTCGGATGAACATACACAAACAAACCATCGACGATATTTCCCTAAAGGGGAAGCGGGTCATTATCCGGGCCGACTTCAATGTCCCCTTGGACGACTCCCTGCAAATCACCGACGATACCCGTATTCGCTCAACCCTCCTGACCATCAATCGGGCCGTCGATGACGGAGCCAAGGTGATTCTCTGTTCGCACCTGGGCCGCCCGGACGGACGGTTCAACCCTAAGTACAGCCTGGCCCCGGTGGCTAAACGCCTGGGCCGGCTCCTGGGCAAAGAGATTCTCTTTGCACCGGATTGCATTGGCCCGGTCGTGGAAGCGCTCGTCTCCAAGATGAAGCCTGGCGACGTCATGCTGCTTGAAAACCTCCGGTTCCATAAGGGTGAAGAGAAAAACGACGACGCTTTCTCGAAGTCGCTGGCAGCCCTGGGCGACGTCTATATCAACGACGCATTCGGCGCCGCGCACCGGGCTCATGCCTCCACGGTCGGCATTACCAAATTCATTCCCGTTTCAGCCGCCGGCTTCCTCCTCAAAAAGGAAATCGAATACCTGGAAGGCGCCGTCGAAAACCCCGTCAGGCCCTTCGTCGCCATTCTCGGCGGCGCGAAAGTGTCGGGCAAAATCGGCGTCATCGAAAATCTGGGCAAGCGCGTCGACAAAGTCATCATCGGCGGCGGCATGGCCTTCACCTTCCTCAAGGCAAAGGGCATGGAAATCGGCAACTCCCTGGTCGAAAACGACATGTTGGACTTCGCCAAAGGCATCGAGGAACATGCCCTATCCCGCGGCGTGAAGTTCTATCTTCCGGTCGATTGTGTCGTCGCGGCCAGCCGCGAGCTTGGGGCAGAGTCGAAGATCGTGCCGGTTCAGGAGATTCCGAAAGGCTGGTACGCCCTCGACATCGGCCCGGCTTCCGTGAAGCTGTTCAATGAAGCGGTCCAGAATGCGAAAACGATTCTCTGGAACGGACCGATGGGCGTCTTTGAAATAGACGCTTACGCCCGCGGCACCCTGGCCATGGCCCACGCGATTGCCGATGCCTACGCCCTCACGATTGTCGGGGGAGGCGAAACGGCCTTGGCCGTCCATCGAGCCGGCGAATCGGAGAACATTTCGTTCATCTCGACCGGCGGCGGCGCCGCATTGGAATTGCTGGAAGGCAAACAACTCCCGGGCCTGACCGCCCTCCCGGATCGAATCGAGTAATCGTCCCGTCGTGAGTCCACGCCCGCGACCACCCCGAGAGACCTGTGCGCACACCCCTCATCGTCGGTAACTGGAAGATGAACAAGACGGCCTCGGAGGCCGCAGCCTTCATTCGCGACCTCCTGGAGCGGCTGCCAGCAGCCCCCAGCGCCGAGGTGGTTCTGGCTCCGCCCTTTACCGCGCTCGAGTCGGCCAGCCGAGCCCTAGGTCCTGACGCCTGGATCAGCCTCGGCGCACAGAACCTCCATTGGGAGCAGCAGGGGGCCTTCACAGGAGAGGTATCCGCTCCGATGTTGCGCGAGCTTGGCTGCCGCTACGTGATCCTCGGCCATTCGGAGCGCCGCCTACTCTTCGGCGAACGGGATGAAGTCATTCAAAAGAAAATCCGGACAGCCCTGACAGAGGGGCTGGCTCCCATCCTCTGCGTGGGAGAGTCCCTGGCAGAACGGGAAGCGGGCCACACAGAGTCGGTCGTCACGACTCAACTGAACGGCAGCCTGGCAGGATTGACCCAACAGGACCTGGCCACCGTCACCATTGCCTACGAACCGGTCTGGGCCATCGGCACGGGCCGAGCCGCCACCACGGAGCAGGCCGTGACCGTACACCGCTCGATCCGTTTGTTCGTAGAAACAGGCTGGAACCACGAAACCGCTGCGGCCATCAGAATCCTCTACGGCGGGAGCGTCACGCCTCAGAACGCCGAGTCGTTCCTCGCCTCGGAGACCATCGACGGGGCATTAGTCGGTGGGGCTTGTCTCAACCCCGACTCCTTTGCTACAATCGTGCGCATTGCTCGGACACAGAAGGCCTAACGGATCGGAGTGCCATGTATACGTTGCTCATCGTCATTCATGTATTCATCTGTTTTCTCATGATCGGTGCGATCCTCTTGCAGTCCGGCAAGGGCGCGGAGATCGGCGCATCGTTCGGAGGCTCCAGCCAGACCGTCTTCGGAAGCCGTGGCCCGGCCAACTTCCTGAGCAAGTTCACCGTCGCCGTCGCCGCCATCTTCATGCTGACATCCTTCAGCCTCGCCATCATGGCCAAAGAACGAACCTTTTCCTCTACGGTCATCGATCTCAAAAAGAAAGAGGCCGCTCCCGAAACCCCGGCCACGACTCCGGCAGCCCCGGCTGCTGAAAGCCACACGCCTGCCGACGCAGCCCCCGCTCATTAATCGGACGCTGAAAAAATCCCTTCTCGTTGTTCGTGAAGCGTGAGCGAGTCACGCAAGACGTGCGCGACAGGCGCGACTCGCGAAGAGACAACCTCCGCCCAGCCTCGCTTTTCGCGCAAGTCCCGCTAGTCTCGCACAAATAGCGAACGACGCTTCACGATTCACGGATGTCGAGAGTGCGGGTGGAAACGGATGGTGAGGACAGAACTCGTTTCGCGTCTTGCTAAATGCGGGTGAGCCAGGACTCGTGGGAAGGATCCTCCCCACGCACGATGGAAAAGAATCTCTTCTGCAGCGCTTGCGTAATAGGACCGGGTTTCCCGGTTCCAATACGGCGATTATCGATCTCCCGCACCGGAGTCAGCTCGGCCGCCGTCCCCGTCACGAACACTTCATCGGCAATATACATGTCGTCGCGGGTGAAGCGCTCCTCGGCCACGGTGATCCCCTGCTCCCGCGCCAGATCAATGACGGAGCTTCTGGTGATGCCGTCGAGGATCGAGGTGAGCGGCGTGGTCTTGATCCGCCCCTTCCGCACGATAAAGATGTTCTCCCCGGTCCCTTCGGACACATAGCCCTCGGTATCGAGCAGGATGGCTTCATCGTAGCCGTCAATTTTCGCTTCCCGCTTCGCGAGGATCGAATTCACGTAGTAGCCGGAAATCTTCCCCCTCGTCATCGACACATTGACATGATGACGGGTAAAGGACGACACGCGGGCCCTCATCCCGTTCGCCAGGGCGTCGTCTCCAAGGTAGGCGCCCCACGTCCAGGCCGCAATGGCCAACTTGATCGGATTGTCGCCTGGATAGACCCCCATCGCGCCATGCCCGATATAGACGAGCGGGCGGATATAGCAGGCTTCCAGCTTATTGATCTTGACGGTCTCCACGATGGCCTCGGCGACCTGTTTCCGATCGAAGGGCAGCTGCATCATGCCGATATGGGAGGAATCGAACAGCCGATCGACATGTTCCTGCAGCCGGAAAATCGCGGACCCGGACTTGCCCTTGTAACAGCGAATCCCCTCAAACGCCGCCAATCCATAATGGAGCGAATGGGTCATCACATGAACCTGCGCGTCCGC
>JAPLLI010000097.1 GCA_026387615.1 Nitrospirota bacterium | reverse complement strand
AGCGAATCGATCCAGATAATATTCCCCTGTTTGATCTTACCCAATCCGTTCATTTTCAAAATCATATCGAGGGCCTGATCCCATGGCACACTCACCAGCTTCATCGTGACCTTGCTCTTGATCCCCTCACCGACAACCATGTTAAACCCGCTCACTTCGGCGATAAGACGCAGCACATTACTGATCTCGGCCTGCTGAAAGTCCAGCGAAATGCGCCGGCCAATGTACCGAGATTCACCGAGCATCAAATCGTCCTTCGGTGTATTTTTTTCGCCAGCCTCTGCCTCGGAGGTCATGAGGACAGGCCGTGCAAAGGACTTCGCCAAGGCCCGCCGACCCGTGGCCATTGCAGGGCGAGCCCCCCGAACGCTCACATCCGCGTACAGCAGTTGCCGTACCGCCTTTCGCGACTTGATCGGCTTACCCACCGGCCCGCGCGTATCATTCACAGCTATAGGCGCCAGCCCTGCGTTATTTTTCAGCGTGACAACAAGACTCGTCCCTTGCGGCTCAATCGAATAGTCAACCTGACCGGCAAGATCCAACACCACACGCACTTTCCCCGGATGAGAGCCCAGACGCACTCGCGTCAGCAGCGGATCGTTCACCACCAGCACCGGCTTCCGCATGGCTGAGGCCACATGCGGAAAGTCGATGACCAGGCGCTGTGCGTCAAACCGCCGCGCCGCATGGCGCAACCGACCATCCCCGGAAATAACCACACGGATATCGTCAACGCCCCGCTGGACATCGATATGAGTCAGCGTCAACGCCGGCCCTTCAGGAATGCGCGAGGACAGGTCTGAATCGACCGCGGGCACGTCGCTTGACGCTCCCATCGTGGGCATGGCCATCGACACACTGAGCGCTCCCACGACCGAAAGAAGACGAGCCAACATTGTTGCCTGTGTCAGTGTACGTGTCATTCTGCTCCCTCTTTCGGGTGGAGGAGCTTGACATACTCCCGTTCCTGTTTACTTCCGTATACATCGGTGAACCGTTCCTGCACCACAATCCCCTTTTCGGTCACGACACTCACCACGCCATTATTGGGGCCGATACGCGTCCCTCGGCGCACCGTATAGCCACTCCCGTCCGGCGTCTGGATCATCGCCGCATATCCGTAGGCTCCCCAGACGACAGCGATCAGGTTCATCTCCGTGAGCCCAATCCGCTGGAGCGGAGGCAGCAGAGGATCAACCACCCCAAGCGTCAACTGTTGCAGAACCGGGGCGAACGGATCGCGCCGGCCTGACGGATCATAGGAATGGGCTCCTGCTGGCGCCGCCAGCGCAGAAGGAGCAGCGGATTGCACCGGGTCTTCACTGGGTGCCGCAGCCAGGACTGAAGCCGATGTCCCCTTCGGCGCCTCACGGGGAGAGGACACGGGCACAGAGTCCTGCCTCATTGCCTCTTGCTGTCGGGCAGAAGAGGGTAGACCTGCCTCGGCAAAAACCAGGTCCCCTGCGATAAGCAGACTGGCACATCCGACAACAGCAGCTATTGCCATCCTCATCGTCCACCACCCTTGTTCGCACGTGACAAACATCGCATATGGCCCAGGACACAACCACAAGCTGCCCCTATTTTTTCTTTTGAGGAGTCGCCGAAACCACTGCGGCAGCCCTGGTTTCCTGTGGGGCCGCATAGGCAACAAGGTCAAATACCGTCTGCGTGACCACGCGCCCCTTCTCCATCTTCGGAGCCCCCATCTTGAGCCCGGACACCGTCACAATCCGAGGCAGCGCATTAATTCGATCGAAAAATAATGCCGCCGTATGGTACCCCCCAACAACCTCGACGTTCACTGGCATTCGCACGAACAACTTCGAGGGGTCCTCCGTCCTGGCGCTTGGCTTCCATAATTTAATATCGAGTCCCAGACGAACTCCCAGATCGGATACCTGCTTGAGCAACATAACCGCTTCCTCTTCAGGCGGCAGCCGTTCCTTTTTCTTCGCAAGTTCAATTTCCAGCTGCTTATTGGCGGCAATAAGCTCATCCAGATGCTTGACCTTAATCGTCAGCGTTTGGATCTCGCTATCGAGCGTACCGATCGCCCCCTGAAGCCCCTCAATCTCAGCCTCTTTCGGCTCGGCGACAAAGTAATAGAACCCTCCGACAAGCCCCACAATAATCATCAGCAGCAACCCAGCCTTCTGCACCAAGGGGATTGCCCGCAAGGCCTCAAGATTCATGGAGGGCAGATTCATCGCACTTAACCTTTAAGGCGGAAGCCAAGCTTAAACTGGTAAATATTGAGTTGACTCTCCACCGCCGCTCGACTTTCCTGAAGGTTGATATCGGTAAAATAGTCGGTGCGGCGCAAATTGTTCACGAATTCCACCACGTCGTCATTCGTCGCGGCCCGTCCCTCAAGATCGACATCTTTCCCGGTGATGGCAATTCTGACCAACCAGAGCTTGAGTGGCTCCAAACTCTGGCTGACATGGTCGAGAACCTTCACGGGGCCGCCACGCGACTTTTCCAACTCATCAATAATACGGTTCTTATCCTCCAGCGTCTTCTTCCGGCTTTCAAAGTCTGAAACCTGCTTCACTTGCGCCTTCAACTGCGCAACGTGCTGTTCCTTCTCCTGCTTCTCGATCTTCCGCGCATCGATTTCCGCATCGAGCGAGATGGCATACCACCAACAGCCCGCCAACGTAATGAGCAACAATCCCACGCCCAACAGCGCCTGAGCCCTGACATCATACTGCGGCTTCGCCCTGCGCCCATCAGGCCCTAGCAATAAGTTAATGCGGATCATCGATCCCCTACCGATCGAAGAGCCAACCCCACCCCTACTGCAGCCATCGGAGCCAGCACCGCTAACGCATCCTGGTCAACATCGCTCCCCGAAGTGTCGATTCGTCCGAACGGATTAGCCACCGCAACGTCCACCTGCATGCGATCGCTTAACTGTGAGACTAACCCCTTGACCTGAGCCCCCCCTCCGCACAAAAGCACATGCTGCACTTCCGCATCCGGTATGGTGGACTTGAAATAATCAATCGTGCTGGCAATTTCTGAGGCTACTTCGTCATTGACACTATCGAGAACCGTCGACACTGCGGCGAGATTGCTCCCGGCCGAATGCTCGCGCTTCTTTGCATCCTCGGCCTCGTCATAGGACAGGCCCAGTTCACGCTGTATCGCTTCCGTATAGCGACTCCCCCCGAGGGGAATATCACGGGTAAACAACGACGCCCCTCCTCGGACAATATTGACATTCATCACGCTGGCGCCAATGTTGACGAGCGCGGTGGTCTCGTCCTGCGAATCGGGATAGTTGATCGCATGCATGTTTTCGACCGCAAAGGCATCGACATCCATCACCAACGGAAATAATCCGGCTCCTCGGACGAGTTCGGCCAACTCCTGGATCTTGTCTTTTTTCGCCGCGACAAGAATGACCGACATCTCTCCCTGGGCATCGCTACTTGCCTCGGAAACGCCCAGCACACTGAAATCGATGTTCACCTCATTGATGTCGAATGGGATATACTGCTCCGCCGCAAGCCGTACCTGCCCTTCCAGCTCCTCCTCAGGCATCAGCGGCAGACTGATATTCTTCACGATGACGGCATGGCCGGAAATCGACACCGCCACTTGATGAACCTTGACGTTCGTCTCCTGAAACAACTCCTTGATCGCCGACACCACCCGCCCCTCGTCCATCACCTTGCCATCGACGATCACTTCCGGCTCGAGCGGTTTAAACCCGAACTTCTGGAGAATGTATCGTCCCCGGCTTTCCTTCAACTGAACAAGCTTAATCCCGCTCGACCCGATATCCAGTCCGACAAGCTGCCGCCTCGGCGTCAGCAATGCAAACAAATCGGTTTCGGCAAGACCTTTGAACGAGGTAAATGGGTTCAACATTGGCACCTTTGAATGCGCACGATCCCTAAAACCCGCATCACCGTGAAAGTTCCCAACAGAGACTCATTGCCTCGCGGCGCGCCCCTGCTTCCCCTCGCTGCTTTTTCGCCACAAAAACAACCCTGCCAGCCTTTACCTAATGCTCAAACCAGGCTTAAATACTGGCGTTTCTCGCTCATCACCTCTAAGTATAGTCAATATGCCCAACCTGTCAAGAAAAGGCCTATTGCCCGCATAAACAAAAAGGAAACCTCATGAATTCAGCAGGAAGCCGTAACGGGACTTGGGAGGGCTATTGTTTATTGAGATCGCGATGAGTGACAGTCGCTTGGTATCCGATTGCGGCAAAACTTTCCTGAAGCCGTCCGGCAATCGCCACCGACCGGTGGCGGCCACCGGTGCAACCGATCCCGACATTCACATAGCTGCGCCGTTCTCGTTCGAACAGGGGGACGAGAAATTTAAAGAGGCCTTCGAGCTGCACGACAAACGCAACGGCATCCGGATCGGTCAGCACATAACTCCGCACACGTGGATCTTCACCGGTCAATGGCTTGAGGTCGGGAACGAAGAACGGATTCTGCAAGAACCGGACATCGAACAGAAGGTCGATATCGTACGGTACGCCAAACTTGAATCCAAACGTCACCAATGAGATCGTCAACCGGCGAGGCGTCCCCTCCTGCCCAAACCGCTTAGCCAGCAACTCGCGCAACTCGTGCACGGTCAAATCTGACGTATCAATAATGCGGTCCGCATGGCGTCGCAGATCAGCAAGATGCTCCTTCTCGAAGCGCACGCCTTCCAACATGGGCAAATGCGGCAGGAGCGGATGGGGGCGTCGAGACTCCGAGAAGCGCCGAATCAGCACCTCTTCGCGTGCCTCAAAAAACAACAACTCAATCGAATGACCAAGCGCCTTGACCTGCTCAAGAATTCCTACAAGATCGGAAAAAAACACGCGCTCCCGGACATCGATGCCCAGCGCGACATTCTTAATCTCGCCCCCCTGTTGATGGCAGAGCTCGACAAACGTCGGCAACAGCGCCGGCGGCAAGTTGTCGACACAGAAGTATCCGACATCCTCGAAGCACTTGAGGGCGTGCGACTTTCCTGAACCGGAAAGACCGCTGATCACGACTAGCTTGAGTCCGGCCATGCGAACCTACCCCTTACGACGGATCGATCAGCACCATGCGATCGCGGCCGACACGTTGCAGGATCTGCAATTTCCCCGATGAACGCAGCGTAAATACCAGCAACGAACCGGGCAGAGGATCCAGCCGGCGCTTCGCCTCCTCAAGCGTCAACACCGTTCTCGCCGGACGAACGACCTCCAGCTCCGGCTCTGTCTCTTGCTGAGGCGCAGAGGGGCGCACAGCCTTGCGTGCTAATTTCTTGACCGGCACCTTATGATCAGTCTGGCGTTCCTTATACTTG
Organism: Nitrospirota bacterium; assembly: GCA_026387615.1. Classification (GTDB taxonomy): domain Bacteria; phylum Nitrospirota; class Nitrospiria; order Nitrospirales; family Nitrospiraceae; genus Palsa-1315. Next base: position 5,499 of record JAPLLI010000097.1, on the reverse strand, counting down.
CGGATCTGCGCAGCCAATCGCGTCACCAGCTGGTCGATCGTCGCATACATTTCCGGCGTCGACGCTTTCGCCTGGATGCGCCGCCCCTGCATCGTACAGACCGCCTCCGCCGTATGCTGCAGCTTGCTCACACTCAGAATCACGTCCAGATGAGTGAGCGTCACATCATACCGCTCAAGCCGGGCAAGCCGCTTTTCGACATGCGCCTTGAGCGCTGGCGTTACCACAAGATGTCGTCCTGTAATTTTCATCGGCATTCATCCTTTCATGCTCACGGGCCTCGGACGTGCTGCTGGCGCTCGACGTGCGCGATCGACTCTACCTGCCATCACATCAGGGGAAGAACGGACACGAAGCGGGGACACGCGCGCGACGGAACAGACTTAGAAAAACCGCTTCCGTTGCGTGGCCGAAGGAATGTGTTCTTCTGCCCGGTACTTGGCCACCGTCCGCCGCGCAATCACCACCTGTTTCGTCAGCAGCCGTGCCGCAATTTCCTCATCTTTCAGCGGGTGGCTCGGATCTTCCTCCGCCACCATGATCCGAATCATCTCGCGCACCGTCACGGACGACATCATGTCGGACGGCTGATCCGCTCGCTGCAGGCCGGCATTGAAGAAAAACTTCAGCTCCAGCATGCCCTGCGGGCAATACATATACTTATTGGCCGTGACACGACTAATCGTGGATTCGTGCATGCCAATATCCTCAGCCACCTGCTTCAGCACTAGCGGCTTCAGGTGCTGGACGCCTTTCTCAAAGAACTGCTCCTGAAATTTCACGATACTCGACACCACTTTCACAATCGTCTTATTCCGCTGCTCAATACTACGAATAACCCATTGCGCAGCCCGTAGCTTCTCATCCAGATAGGCCTTCGTCTCCGCCGAGCCACTCTCTCCCGCCCCCATCAACTGCTTGTAGTAGGGACTGATCCGCATGCGTGGCAGCCCGTCATCGTTCAGGACCACCACCCACTCCCCTTCATTCTTGACGACGAACACGTCGGGGACAATCACATAGTTCTGGGTGTTGGAGAATGGTCGCCCCGGCTTCGGCTCAAGCACTTCGATCACTTTCGTCGCCTGAAAGACTTCTTCCACCGTGACATCCAAGGCTTTCGCGATCTTCGCATACTGCTTTTTCTCAAGGTCTTTGAGGTGGTGCAGCACAATGGCCTCAACGATTGACCCCTTCAACGCACCGGGCCGAGCCCCCAATGATCCCATGGAACTCTTCCCCAAATGTCCGATTTGCAAGAGCAGACATTCCGCAAGGTCACGAGCCGCCACGCCCGTCGGGTCGAAACTCTGCACATCTTTCAGAACCGATTCCGCCTCGACTTCCGTAAAATCGGTTCCGCTCACCATCTCCGCAAGCGACATGCGCAAATACCCGTCATCGTCAAGATTCCCGATGATCGACCGCCCGATCGCCTTATCACGCTCCGATAACCCTGAAAAGGACAGTTGCCAGAGCAGGTGGTCCTCCAGGGAGGCCGTTTTCGCCATGGTTTGTTCATAGGAAGGAAACTCGTCCTGCGAGGACGACGAAGACTCAGATCCACCGATTCGGCGATCGCTCCCGAAATACTCTTCCCACCCAGCGGCCGAGGCCTCGTCCGGTGTATCGCGCTCCTCCGCGGTCGACTCCTCCGCGCCCGTCGATTCACTGCTCGCGGATGCCGCCTCCTCCTCCGCTTTTTCCTCTACGCTGCCAGCCTCACTGTCCTCCGCCTCAGTCGGAAGCTCCTCCAGAAGCGGGTTTTCCATCAAATGTTGCGTCAAGCTCTGCTGGAGCTCAAGTCGCGACAATTGCAACAGCTTGATCGCCTGCTGCAATTGCGGGGTCATAATGAGCTTCTGACTCAGCTTGAGATCAAATCTTAGTTTCATGAGACCACACTCTCTCGCGTCATAACTTGAACCGGTCCCCTAAGTAGATCGCACGAGCCCTCTCGCTCTTGACGATTGATTCTGGAGACCCAGCCTCAAGAATCAACCCCTCGTTGATGATATAGGCCCGGTCCGTAATGGACAACGTTTCTTGCACATTGTGATCGGTGATCAAAATACCGATGCCCTTTTCTTTCAAGCGGGTAATGATTTGCTGAATATCCGCCACGGCGATCGGATCGATCCCTGCAAAGGGTTCGTCCAACAGCATAAACGACGGGTTCGTCGCGAGCGCTCGGGTAATCTCCAACCGCCGACGTTCGCCGCCGGACAAGGCATAGGCCATACTCGTTCGAATATGGCTCAGGTCCAGTTCTTTGAGGAGGGCATCGACTCGCTCCCGGCGCTCGGCCCGTGAGTAGTGCAACATCTCGAGAATTGCCAGAATATTGTCTTCCACCGACAACCGTCGAAACACCGATGATTCTTGCGGAAGATAGCCAATCCCCTTTCGCGCACGCTTGTACATTGGCAGATCGGTAATCACCTCATCGTCGAGTGCAATCGTCCCTTCATCGGGCTGAGCTAACCCCACAATCATATCGAAAATGGTGGTCTTCCCAGCCCCGTTCGGGCCCAGTAACCCCACGATTTCACCAGCCAAGACCTCAATCGAAACGCCTTTCACGACCTTGCGGGCACGAAAGCTTTTGACCAGCCCCGTCGCGCATAAACCGGCGCGTTCCGGCCTCTTCACCATGGAGACATCCAACGCTGTCCCCCTCTGAGCCGCCTCAATCATTTGGCAGCCCCCCCTTCCGGCTCGATCCGCACATGCGAGCCCCCCTCAACGACACTCCGATCTTCTGCCAAAAACATCGTGATTTGGCGGCCACTGACCCGAGTCCCTTTGTCCCAGGCCACCGGATCACCCGTGAGGATGATCTTATCCTCCGTTTGATAATAAATCGCTTTTGTACACGTCGCGCTCCCTGTAGCCTTCTCGATTTTGACTCGTCCGGTTGCCACAATCTGATCGACCGAACGGTTCGACACCGCAGGCATGGCATCAGGCCCTTTCGAAGGGGCTGTGCCCTTCGCGGCCCCACGCTCCTTCCGATCATCAGTCCCGGCCGCGTCTTGTGCGCGAAACATCACCACCATGCGATCGGAATGGACGACCAGCGCGCCACGGATCAGCACAACTGTTCCCTCAAATACGGCCTGGTTATCCTGATTTTTCACGGTCATTTTTTGAGACGTAATGGTCGTGCTGGCTGCTTGCTCGGCCGCACCTTGTGGCGGACGTGCATTGGCCGACTCGCTCACTGCGACGACCGCAAATGGGCACAAATTAAGAAGCAGGAGCCAAATCCACATGTACATCCTCAAGTACTTCAAATTCTTCCGTATCCAAATGCCCTAACAACCCGCGCCCCGTCACCACTAACCCTTGGCCCACGATACGGACGGGATCCTCCGTGCGTATTTCTCTCGTCTGATCTGTCCATGCCAGATGGTTCGTATAAATCACATAGCCGCTCTCGACATGCAGCACGAGCGGCTCTAACCGATTCGACAGCAGAAAGTCCTTCGTCTCCGTATTCAAGACCCCGTCATCTCCCGTCACCGTCAATTCCTTCCCCCGCTGCCCGAATAGCGTCACCGCGACAACCCGAAGCATCGCCTGCTTGTCTTGCTCAAAGAGACGGGCCTCTTGCGCCTGCACCTCCCATTGGACCACATCGCCCTTTCTCTGAGTGAATGTGAATTGGGAAATCATGGCATCAGCGGCATCCATAGAACCCGGTACCGTTGCCGTAGGAGTGGAAACCGATGTCGAATTCGTCATGAGGAGATAGGCCAGAAAACCGGCTAATACCACACTTAACGTCAACAAACCGCGCCGTACGAAGCGTTGCCACACTTGTGCGTACTTCCTTTGTTATGCAGCAAAGACGGGACTGGCACGATAGTAGCATGCACTCAAAACCAAGTAAACTCATGCCGGCATATCCGGAAGAGTTTACTTAGCAAAAAGCGCGTGAAATTTGGGGAGATTGTCGAGGCGACGGCGCAACGTTGACGCGCGACCAGATCGCCTCGACTGAAGACCTATTCGGCAGTGGGACTTGCAGGAGCTGCGACTGCAGGCACATCTTTCGTGGCCGTCACCGCATCAGGACGAGTAACGAGCTCAATCGCGACCATCTTCGCCGCATCGCCGATGCGTCGCCTGGTCTTGACCGTCCTCGTATAGCCACCGGTACGGTCTTTAAACCGAGCCGCGACATCGCTGAACAATTTTGAAACGACGTCCTTACTGCGGATGAACGCAAGGGCCTGCCGTCTGGCCGGCAAGGACCCTTCCTTGCCGAGCGTGATCATCCGGTCCGTGAACCCGCGAATTTCCTTCGCCTTCGCCTCAGTCGTCTCGATCCGCTCATGTTCGAGCAGGGACGTCACGAGACTCCGGAACAGAGCCCATCGGTGCTTCGTCTTTCGCCCAAGCTGTCTGCCATTTTTTCTATGACGCACGGGTTGCCTCTTGTTTCGTTACTCGCTCTTCGGATTACCACTCGTGGGCTGCACCGCATCCAGCTTGACGCCAAGGCCCAGGCCCATTTCCGTCAAAATTTCCTTGATTTCGTTGAGCGACTTCTTGCCGAAATTCTTTGTCCGCAACATCTCCCCTTCGGTCTTCTGCACCAAATCGGCGATGGTCTTGATGTTCGCGTTCTTCAAACAATTTGCGGCACGAACCGACAACTCCAACTCATTCACACTACGGAACAGATGCTTATTGACCTCACGTTGCGCCTCATCGCTCCCCAAATCGGCGCGCCCTTCGACTCGCTCATCGGGATTGATGAAGATATCCACGTGATCGCGCATAATGCCGGCGGCCGTGGACAGGGCATCACGGGGCGAGATGGTTCCATCCGTCCAGATTTCCAAGGTCAACTTATCATAATCGGTCATACGACCGACACGGGCATTTTCCACATGGAAATTCACGCGCTTGATCGGAGAAAACACCGAATCGATGGCGATCACACCAATCGGCAGCCCCTCTTCCTTGTTTCGCTCAGCGGGCACATAGCCACGCCCATGCTTCACCGTCATTTCCATATCGAACACGGAATCCTTGTCCAGCGTCGCGATGTGGAGGTTCGGCGTCAGGATCGTCACATCCGCATCATGAATAATGTCAGACCCCTTGGCTTCCCCTGGGCCCTTCTTCTTTAGGCGGAGTGTCTTGGGCTTGTCGGTATGGACCGCCAATCGTAGCCCTTTGACGTTCAAAATAATGGAGGTCACATCCTCCGTGATTCCAGGAATCGTGGAGAACTCGTGCAGAACCCCTTCGATCTTCACGGTCGTCACCGCCGCGCCAGTCAGCGACGACAGCAACACACGTCGTAAGGCATTCCCAACGGTCGTCCCGAACCCACGCTCATAAGCCTCCGTCGTAAACCGGCCGAACGTTTGAGTCTGGGTATCCTTATCGACTTCCACCCGCATCGGGATCTGAAAGTCCTTCATCGCTTTAATCATGACTCCCCCTTCATCTCATCGAGTAGACAGTCGCTGCACGGCACCC
>JAPLLI010000124.1 GCA_026387615.1 Nitrospirota bacterium | reverse complement strand
CCTCGGCATCGAACCAGTCCTCAAGGTCATGTCCCGCCCGGCAGCCCCGCTCTTTCCACAGTTCAAAGGCCTTCTGCGAAATCCGGTCCCACATGCCATCCGGCAACTCGATCGGACGCTTCGGCACAGCCATCGGCTGGCGCGGAGAAGATTTCGATCCCCCTGATTGTTTATGTCCGCTCATCGTCACCACCTCTAGAATGTGTATAGGGTTAAAAATGCATCGCGGAAAACGTTGCGACGGGAATCACGCGGCTATGCCCGGGGCCGAACTTGGGGCTACGTACCGTTAACACAGGACAAGGCGCTTTGCGTAACACGGCCTCAGCCACACTACCGGACAGGGCATGCGAAATCCCTCTCCGCCCATGCGTACCCATGACGATGAGATCGCAAGGCAGGGCCTTGGCAGAATCTAAGATCGAATCAGCCGGAAGGCCGCCCCGCAATTGAGACGCCACCGGCACCTGCGTTATTTTCAGGACTGCGGCCAACTCCTCCAGCCGTTTCGTCCAGACCTCACGTACCTGCTCACGCGTCCCGGCATGGCTGATCGTAAAGTCCAACCCGTACGACACAGGCTCCAATACATGCAGCAAGGTGAGGGAGGCCTTGGCCTGTTGCGCCACCACAGCCGCATACTCCAACGCATCGAGCGAGCAATCGGAAAAATCGACCGGCACGAGAATGCGCTCCAGAGTGACAGGCCTCGCATCCTCCTCCTGCTCCATTCGCACCGTCAGCACGGGGCAGGGAGCGCCGCGAATGATCCGCTCGGCAGTACTACCCAATAAGACATGCGCCAAACCGGTTCTCCCTCTGGTCCCGACGATAAGCAGATCCGAATCTTCCGCCCCTGCCACAGTGATCGCCTCTTCGCTCGGAATTCCCGTCGCCACCCTAGTCGTGACCACAATACCCCGCTGCTCCGCACGGAGCCTGAAGTCCGCTAACTGCACGGATGCCTGTTTGTGCAAATCGGCCAAGTACTGTTGGTTGACGGGATAATCGGGATTGAGCCCCGGTAAAAATTCCGCGACGCTCAGCACGGTCAAGGACGCCTTCCACGAAGCAGCAAGGGAGCAGGCATAGTCTTCCGCCCTCTTCGCCCATCGAGAAAAATCCGTCGCAAATAAAATCTTCTTAATCAAGGATGCCCTCCCGTAGCTCGTCGTTCGTGAAGCGTCGTTCGTCTCTCGTCCTTGAAAAGAGCCTATGGCCTATAGCCAATAGCATATGGTTCGGAATGAGAAGCGGGAGGGAGAATTTTTGCTCCCAGCTATACGCCATTTGCCATACGCTCTTATCCCGGACGAGATACACGTCACGAGGAACGCTTCACGTTTTCTAGACTGCTTCCACACTCAGCAACAATAGCTCGCCCTTCATATTCGGATGGATCGAGCAACGGAACTCATGCCGGCCAGGGCGCGTCAGATTGAACCGGATGGCGACGTCCCGTTTAGGATCGAGAAATACGCCGCTCAAACCCCGTCCATACACGATTGCTCCATCCTTCTCGATCTGCGTGGGAATACCCTCGAACATGGTCGAACCGAAATCATGCCGTTCCGCATCCTCATTCCTGACCTTAATCACTGAAGGGAGTCCGAGGCGGAGCGGCCCCTGCTTGGTCACGAACTTGAAGTCCTTAATCGTGACCTCCACAATTTGCTCCGACTGAGCGAAAATCGGCCCCGCTGTCTCCCACCAAAACCCGCATGTCACGGCCAGCACCAGCACCCAACCCCACTGCATCTTCTCACTGTTCATGTATCTCCCCCTTTGGCAAAATACTCAAAAATCACGCCACTGGCGTACTTAAAACCCCTGAAGCGTATCTCGTGAAGCGTCGTTCGTTTCCGAATCAGGACGTTTCACGCTTCACGTTTCACGAACGACGAGATTTGAGCGGCAACGGCACCGTCAACACAGGACAACCAGCGGTTCGCACGACCTTTTCCGCCGTGCTGCCGAAA
>JAPLLI010000204.1 GCA_026387615.1 Nitrospirota bacterium | reverse complement strand
AGCCATGATTCACACCTGCCTTTCTACTCTAATTAGTCAGAGGGAGGTGTCTCACGTCATATTGGCACAGGGGGCAGTTAGGGTCGTAGGGGATGTCAGGACTTATGACTACAGCCTCAATGCTTTCTCGCTCAATCAACTTGAGAAGAAATTGTGATTTCTCAAAAACTTCTTGTTGGAGGATATCAATCCTAGTGCCGAGCTCGACAAACTTAGTGGAAGGAATCTCAATGTATATTGTGAAGAGATCGCAGTCATCATTGCCCCAGGTCCTGCAACTTGTTCGCTCTATGGTCACTTTCCCTGTGGCAAGTAGGGAAAGTGCCTGTGTTTTTTGTTCAAGCTGTAGTAGGTGGGCAATTTTGCCGAGGAAGGCATCATGGTCACTTAGGTGACTTTCCATAAAGCAATCCTTGTACGATTTATAAAGACATAGATATCTTAAGCGATATTTCCCGGCGGTGATAGGTGGGGTTGTTAAGTGAGAATGTTCTGATCGTGGGGCTTCTCTGTTGGAGATCGGTTTGTGTTGACCTGGGCATTCGTCAGCCGCAGTGAGTTTTCTTCATTTTCCCTCCCTTCGGGCCGGTGTTCAATCTTAGGGCCATGGCCGGGAGGCTCTTGGAGCGTGATCAGAGGGCCGTTGGGTAACCGCTCATGCTGGCTGTCGCGTCTGCCGCAGGCAGTGGCGACGAATGTTCGACGCGACACCGGCGCTCTGTGGCTGCGAGCGGAGAGAGCCTCCCAGCTCTGGCCCGCCCTCTCGTCACACCGGCCACGCTTCTTCCTTCCAGGCCATCTCCCAAAACATCCACTCATACCGCGAGCTGAGCACGAACGATTCTTCCATCCGCCGCTTTTCTTCCTTGCCCGCGGTCTTGGCCCACTGATCCACTTTCTTTCTCATCCATTCCTGCACCTCGGCGAATTCCGGTGAACCATAGAGCATGAGCCAGTCGTGGTAGGGATGTTTTTGGGATGGTGGTCCGTTCTTGAGTAAGTGTTGCCCCACGACGCAATAGATCCAGGCGCAGGGGAGGGCGACGACCGTGATCTCTGCCGCCGAGCCTGTAAGGGCGACGGTGAGCATGTGTCTGGTGTAGGCATAGTTCGTCGGCGTCATGGGGATGGAGGACATTTCCTTCGCTGTCATCTTCCAGCGCTTCCCGTAATTTTCATGCAGGCTCCGTTCCACCGTAATGGTGTCCTCGGCAAGTTTGGCGAAGCGCAATGCCGAGTCGGAGTCCGGCGCTCTGAGCGCGCCGGCCGCGAAGACCCGGGATAGATCTCCGAGGAACCGCGCGTCCTGGAGAATGTAGTATTTGAACTTCCGCTCTGGCAAGGTGCCTTTCCCCAGCGCGAGGACGAAGGGATGGGTGAGCTGTTTGTTCCAAATCGGTTGGGCGAGTTTACGCAGATGGTCGGAAAATGACATCGTGTCCTCTGTGAGATTGCCGGTGGTGATTGTGTTTTGCGAGAGCCGCGTCACGTTTCTTGCGTTGGCTGAGCCCAGGGCCTCGGCAAACGATTGATGCCGTCGAGCGCGGCGACTTTGTAACATTCCGCGAGCGTTGGATAGTTGAAGACGGTGTCGATGAAATAGTCGATCCGGCCGTGATAGGCCATGACGGCCTGGCCTATGTGAATGAGCTCCGTGGCCCCTTCGCCGATGGCATGGACGCCCAGGAGCGCGTGGGTGTGGCGATGAAACAGCAGCTTCACCATGCCGGTGTCATCGCCGATGAGCTGCCCGCGGGCGATTTCCCGATAGTGTGCGATGCCGACCGCATAGGGAATCCCTGCCCTGGCCAGATCTTCCTCATTTCGCCCTACCATGGAGATTTCAGGAATGGCATAGATGCCGTAGGGCAGGAGATCCGTATCGGTGTGGTCGGGACAGCCAAAGGCATGGCAGGCGGCATGGCGTCCTTGCTGCATGGAGGTTGAGGCCAGGGCGGGAAAGCCGATGACGTCGCCGACGGCGTAGATATGGGGAACTGATGTTTGAAAATGGTCGTTCACAATGACGCGGCCCCGCGGATCCGGCGTGATCCCGACGGCCTCCAGGTTCAAGTGCGTGGTCGCACCGATGCGGCCGATGGCATACATGAGCGTCGTGGTAGTGATCGGGGGCCGGTGCGTGAGTGAGACCGTGACCTGTCCATCCGACTCTTTCCGGATCGCGACGACTTCTTCTTCGTGGTAGAGCGTGACGCCGATGTCTGTCATCTGTTGTTGCAGGGCGGCGATGATCTGGGCGTCGACAAATTCCAGCAAGCGTGGCCGTTTGTCGATCAGAGTGACCGGCACGCCCATCGTGGCCAAGATCGACGCGTACTCCGTGCCGATCACGCCGCCGCCGACAATGACTATCGATGCGGGCAGGTGTGTGAGCGTGAGGAGGCCGTCGGTATCGATGATCCTGTGCCCATCGAAGGGAATGTCGGCCGGTCTGGACGGTTCTGTCCCCACCGCGATGATGATCACGTGCGCTCGATGTTCAGTTGATGTGCCGGCCTGTTGAATGAGGAGCCGGTGCGGGTCGATGAAGCGGGCCTCTCCGAAAATCAGATCAATACGGTTGCGCGCCATCTGGTTCTGCACGATCTCAATTTCGTTCTTGATGATGTGGTTGGCGCGGAAGGCGAGATCTTCGATCGTGATCGTTTTTTTTAAGCGATAGTCGGTTCCGTACAGGGTGCGTTGGCGGAACCCCGAGAGATACAGGGCTGCTTCACGGAGGGATTTGCTCGGGATGGTGCCGGTGTTGGTGCAGACGCCGCCGACGACTGCTTTGCGCTCGATGATGCCGACTTTCTTGCCGAGTTTGGCGGCCTGGACCGCAGCCTTCTGGCCGGCAGGTCCGGTTCCTATGACGAGAAGATCGTAATGGGCCATGAGTTCCTTGCGAGGGGCGGCTGAGTTTCAGGTTTCGAGAGAACAGTTCGAGGTTCGGAGTTCGAAGTTCTAAAGCCTCGAACGCGGAACCTCGAACATCTTGCCCCAGCCGTAACCTCGGTTTTTCTTCGCCTAGTTTGCGGTGATCAATGACTTGGCCACAGCGAAGGCCTCATCCAGGTCCGGCAGTTGGGCCAGTTCTGGCGTAATTTGCAGGTGCCGGACGTGGTTGTGGGCATCGATGACCATGACGGTGCGCGCCAGGATATGGGGATCCTTCAAGAAGAGACCATAGGTTTTCCCAAAGTCGGCGCCTCGGTAGTCCGAGAGGAAGGTTACATTGGCGATATGAGCTTCTTCTGCGAACCGTTTTTGGGCAAACGGCGTATCGATGCTGATGGTGATCAGCTCGATCATCTTGTCGAGGCCTTTGTTCCTCTCGCTCAGATAATGGGTCTGTTGTTCGCAGACTTTGGTGTCGAGCGACGGCACGACGCTGATGATCCGGACCTTGCCCTTGCCCTTTGTGTCGGTGATGTTGATGAGCGAGAGGTCCGCCTGTGTCAGTTTCACCTCCCGGATGGGATCGCCGACTTTGATGCCGGTTCCTGAGAGGGATAGGGGGGTTCCCTTAAAGAGGACCGTATGGCCTTCGCCAGCCATGGTGCTGCCCTCTGCGATCGTGTAGTTCTTGTAGAGGAAACTGGCTTCGCCGAAGCTGCCGGTGCTTCCGCATCCGGTGAGTCCGAGCGTCAGGCAGACTGTGGCGATGATGATGGTTCGATGTGGTGCTCTCATAATGTGTTCCTTGTGAGGCCGGTGATTATTGTAGCAAGATATAGGGTCGTTTGTGCGTGCGGGCTACGGTTGTAAAAATGAGATGAGTGCCCGGTTGACCAAATCCGGTTGTTCCCATTGCGGGATATGGCCTGCCTTGGGAATGCGGACGAAGGTCGATCCGGCAATGGTGCGATGGAGCTGATCTCCGGCTGGGATGGGAAATACCCGGTCTTCCTCGCCCCAGATAATCATCGTGCGGTGTGTGATCCGTCCAATGCGCGGCGCGAATCGTTCTTCCCAGAACGGGAGATTGGCGCCGACGGTCAGCAGCGCCCGGAAGAGTCCCGGCTGTTGGCGGTTGCGGTTGGTCCGGTCCAGGACCGCCGGCGTCAGTAGCGTCGGGTCGTAGACGAATTCACGCATGGTGGATTCAAGCATCAGGCCTCCGAAGAGCCAATTGCCGAAGGAGACCAGCCAGGAAGGGGCGCTGGTCGTCAAGGCGCGACGAATCGAGGGACTGGCCAGGTGCTCCATCACGTGCGCGGGGAGTCCGTCGATGAGGATAAGCTGTGAGACTCTGGTCGGGTGGTCGAGGGCGAGCCCGATGGCGAGTCCTCCTCCCATGCTGTTGCCCACGATGCTGGCCTGGGGAATCTGGAGCTCGTCCATGAAGCCCAGGACACATTCCAGCAGTTGATCCGGGCTGTATTCGATATCCGGTTTATCGGAGAGGCCTGCTCCCACCAAATCGGGGGTGATGACGCGGAAATGGGCGGAGAGCGCCGCCTGTTGATGTTCCCACTGCCACATCGAGCCTCCGAACCCATGGAGGAGGATGACGGGCGGGCCCTGTCCCTGGTCGAGGTAGGCGATGCGTTGCTGCTGAACCGTGACGGTTTTGATCGGGAGTCGCCCGAGGGCGTCGAACCAGGGAGGCATGGCGGGGGTCGACGTGCAACCAGTCAGCATAAGCCACAGGCCTACGAGTGAAGTGAGCAGCCAGTTGTGACGGGAGCTATGCCAGCTGGATGACTGTCTCATCCGTTTTCACGTTGTCGCCTTCAGCGACCAGGATGGCTGTGACGGTTCCGTCGATCGGCGCCGGGACCTGACTTTCCATCTTCATGGCCTCGATGATCAAGAGAGGGGTCCCGGTCTTCACTACGGCACCGACCGCGACCAGCACCTTGACGACTCGCCCCGGCATCGTGGGAGCCACGTCGCCAGGCTTGGAGGGCCTGGGCCGTTTGGGTTTGGTCCCGGTGCTAGAATCTGGGGCCTCCGGTACGCCAGCCAGGATTTCCTGGATCGGTTCCAGCGAGACTTCTTCGAGTTTGTCGTTGACCCGGATGTAGTAGGGCTTGCGTCCGTCGACTTTCCGTCCGGACCCAGAGACCTTCACATGGTAGGTTTCGCCGTGGACCGTGACATTGAATTCGGCGGGAGCCAAATGGAGCTCGGTGGCCGTAGCAGGTCCGCTGGGCGAGAAGCTCTCAAGCGGCGCTAGCGCCAGGTCCCCCTTCTCGCGCGCTTCAAAGAAGTCTCGCGCGATGGCAGGGAAGAGGGTGAAGGAGAGCTGATCTTCCACTGTGGTGGCCGAGGCTGGCAGATCTTTTTTAATGGCTTCAAGTTCCGGCTCCAGCCGATCGGCTGGCCTGGTCTTGATCGGCTGTTCGTTTCCGATCGCGCGGGCCATGACGCCGAGATCGACCGGTCCCGGCGCCCGTCCATAGAGGCCGAGGAAGTAGTTCTTGGTTTCCGTGGTGATGACTTTGTACCGTTCGCCCGTCAGGACGTTGAGCGTGGCTTGGGTGCCTACGATCTGACTGGTCGGGGTGACGAGCGGGGGATAGCCCATGTCCTTGCGGACGCGCGGCACTTCATCCAGGACTTCTTTGATCCGGTCGAGCGCATTCTGCTCGGTCAGTTGCGCCGCGAGGTTCGAGAGCATCCCGCCGGGAATCTGCGAGGTGAGGATCTCGGCATCGACGCCGGTGAACTCGCTTTCGAACTGCCGATATTTTCGCCGCACGGTGCGGAAATGTTCAGTGATCGGGAGGAACGAGGCCAGGTCCAGTCCCGTATCGTACGGAGTATTGCGCAGCGAGGCCACCACGGTTTCCGTCGCGGGATGCGAGGTGCCGCCGGCCAAGGGCGAGATGGAGGTATCCAACATGTCCAGGCCGCCGAGGATCGCCATGAGGGAGGTCATCGAGGCCATGCCAGAGGTGTAGTGCGAGTGCAAATGGACCGGCACCTTCACCGCGGCTTTGATACGGCGGACGAGGTGATAGGCGTCGAGCGGCGCCAGAAGACCGGCCATGTCTTTGATGCAGAGCGTGTGGGTTCCCAGATCTTCCAGCTTTTTCGCCATGTCGACGAACCGGTCGATGCTGTGGACGGGACTGATGGTATAGCTGATGGCAGCTTCAACATGTTTGCCGCAGGCTTTCACTTCCCTCATGGCCCGTTCGAGGTTGCGGATATCGTTCAGCGCATCGAAGATGCGGAAGACGTCGATGCCATTGGCGGCAGACCGTTCGATGAACCGTTCCAGCACATCGTCGGCATAATGCCGGTAGCCGACCAGGTTCTGCCCGCGGAGCAGCATTTGGAGCTTGGTATTGGGCATGGCGGCGCGTAGCGCGCGGAGCCGTTCCAAGGTATCTTCTTTGAGGAAACGCAGACAGGTATCGAAGGTGGCGCCTCCCCAGACTTCCAGCGACCAATA
>JAPLLI010000045.1 GCA_026387615.1 Nitrospirota bacterium | reverse complement strand
TATGCGCGGCACAATCAACAAGGTTACTACATAGATATAGCTAGGCAATTACTTCCTCTATAGACATATTTCCCTGGCGACTCCTCCACGCGTCCCTCCAGAAAATTCCGTGCGCAACTGCTGATTGTGCATCGTTGATATCGGTTGCATGCGGCTTCAGGCGAGTATTCAACGCCGATTAGTGCTATACTTTTGCTCGTCAAGAGACGAGCGCTTCACGATCTGCCGTGAAGACACTCGCAGGTGCAAAGGCAAACCACCCGAAAGGGTGGGACGCAAAGCCAAGGGACCCATGTCGGGACGAAGTACGTTCCAGGGTCAGCCTAGCTGCCACACGATGCATGACAATCGCGTGACTGTTACGGCGACCCTCCCACGACTTCCCCCCTTCTCTCTCGGCGCACACCTGAGGCTCTACAGAGGCTCAACTGGAGGTGCCCTATGATATCCGCCATTCGTTCAGCCCTTTCCGGACTCGCCGCCTATGCGAAACAAGTGGAGGTCACCGCGAATAATGTGGCCAACGTCAACACCGATGGATTCAAGAAGTCCCAAACGGAATTTACCGCGGTGGAAACCGGTGGCGTACTCCCTGTTGTGCGGAAGGACGACTCCGCCGGGCCGACGGTCCTAAGAGATACAAGCCACGGCCCATCCCTGGTGGAACTATCGAACGTCGATCTCGCTGAAGAGGCCGTCACTCAGATTCTTGCGCAGCGAAGCTTTGAAGCGAATATCAGTACACTGAAGACGGCAGATGACATGCTCGGGACCATCCTGGACATGAAGAAGTAACCAGCCCTTCCCCTTCAACGCGCCGCTCAATCAGCAGGAGGACTGCCTGCAACAGTCCTCCTCAGAGAGCATGGAATGCCGAGTCCCTGACTGCTTCAGGAACCTCTTTTCGTCGTGTACTCCCCAAGCTTGCTTCATCAGCACCTGCCACAAATTCATTCAGGGCTGCACACGCCGGCGCAAGACTTCAAATAAATACCGACTTTACTACGCAGTTGGGCTATATTATTGCATTCTCTAACCAGGCAGAATCGCTATGGCCAAACCGCCGTCACCCCCATCCGACTCGCAACCATCCCCACTCCTGCAAGTCAAACCTGAAAATCTCAAAATCGGGATGTATGTTGACCTGAACTGCTCGTGGTTCAGACATCCCTTCTCCAGCAAAACATTTAAAATCACCACCGAAAAAGAGTTAGTCACCATCCGCAGCCTCGGCCTTGACTCAGTGCTTGTCGACCCAGCCTTATCCGACAGCGAGAAAGAAGATTCGACCGAGGCACCGGACGGTGAACGCACTTCCTCTGCGCAGGCTTCGTCCTCCTCCGGCAGTGCCGCCCCTCCCCCGACAATTACGCGCTACCAGGAAAGTCTTCAGCAGGCCAATGCGGTGTACAAGCAGACCCTCGCACAGAGCAAGACCGTCCTCCACGATATCAGGACAGGATCTGAAGCAGGCCTGGCCACGGCAAAGGAAATGGTCACTCAGCTCACCGATTTAGTCATGGACGATTCCACTTCTAGCGCCATGGGCAGTTTATTGGGAGCCCAAGATCTTGACGACATCAACGTGCTCCATGCCATGAACGTCACAGTGCTCTCCATGCTGGTGGGACGGCAATTTGATCTCAGCCACGCGGACATCCAAACGCTGGGGACAGCCGGACTTCTGCACGACATTGGCGACCAACAGCTTCCGCTCCACCTGCGCACGAGGAAGGGAACGCTGACGGCAGAAGATCAAATCGCGTTTCAGCGGCACGTCGATTACAGCCTCGGCATGCTCGCGAAATTTCCCGGGCTTCCATCTGGCGTGACCAACATTATCGGGCAACACCATGAACGAATCGATGGATCAGGCTATCCCTCACACCTCAAGGGAGATGCCCTTTCACTACTCTCCAGAATTCTCATGGTCGTGGATGAATATGATCGGCTCGTCAATGCACCGGATATTCGCCAGAACCTGACCCCGACGGAAGCCCTCTCACGACTGTACCTCACCGGCAAGACAACATTTTCCGAAGAGGTTGTCGTGGCCCTCATTCAGATGCTCAGCGTCTATCCGCCGGGGACCGTCGTCGAACTCAACGACAAATCCCTTGGTTTGGTCGTCAGCATCAACTTACAAGCCCGCATGCGCCCACTGGTGATCCTGTACGATCCAACCGTCGATCAGGACAACCCGAATATTGCGAACCTCAGCCAAGCTACCCATCTATCCATTGTGCGGAGCGTTCTGCGGAATGAACTATCCCCGGACGTGTCCTCCTACCTGAACCTCGCACGCTGGACCGGGTACTTCCTCAATTCATCCATGGCCACGTTGCAGGAAAAGCAGGCCACGAAGGGATAATCTGGCGTTGCACGGCGCTCCTGTGTTATGTCAACGGCCATGTCCACTCAGCGCCTCTTGCTGCTTACCCCTCCGCTCACTCAGCTAAATACACCCTACCCGGCCACGGCCTATCTCACGGGGTTTCTCCGCAGCCGCGGGATTGACGCCGATCAGGCAGACCTCGGCATCGACATGGTACTCAGGATCTTCAGCCGACCGGGGCTCCAATCGGTCTTTGAACAGGTGCGCCAGCATGAGGATGAACTGCCAGGTGAAGCCAGACAGATGCTCGCGGTCGAGCCTGCCTATCTGAGCACGATCGAACCGGTCATCGAATTCCTCCAGGGACGCAATCCTTCCCTCGCCTTGCTCCTGGCCCGTCCAGGATTTCTGCCCCAAGGACCACGATTCGCCGGTCATCGGGGTCGAATATCGTCTTTGCGAGCTTTGCCGGAGCAGGATCGCGCCAAACGCTTTGCCACACTCTACCTCGAAGACCTTTCCGATTTGATCCAGGCGACCGTCTCTCCCCATTTTGCCCTGAGCCGCTATGCCGAACATATCGCCAGATCCGCTTCGTCGTTCGAGACTGTCATCGACGCAGTCGCAATCCCTCCGACATTGACAGATCAATTTATGCTCGAATCCTTGTGGGAGCACCTCGATCGCCTCAATCCATCCCTCGTCGCCATCACAGTCCCCTTTCCCGGAAACCTCTATGGAGCCTTCCGTATCGCCCATTCGATCAAGAGCCGGAGGCCAGATCTCGCCATTGCCCTGGGCGGAGGCTATGCCAACACGGAGCTTCGGCGTCTATCAGATCCCCGCGTGTTCGACTATGTCGATTACGTCACGCTCGACGACGGGGAACGGCCCCTGCTCTCCTTGATCGAATATTTGGCAGGCACCAGATCACGCCAGCAGCTCTGCCGGACCTTCTATCGGGAGAAGAATCGCGTGGTCTTCGCGAATACAACATCCGATTCAGAATTCAACATGGGCGAGGTCGGCTGTCCAACCTATCGTGGCCTGGACTTGAGTCGATACCTCACGATCCTGTACAGCACGAACCCGATGCATCGCCTCTGGTCGGAAGGCCATTGGAATAAACTCACGGTCGCCCATGGCTGTTACTGGAAGCAATGTACGT
>JAPLLI010000007.1 GCA_026387615.1 Nitrospirota bacterium | reverse complement strand
GTTTGAGCCTTGACCTGCCCCCCCCCGATCGTTCCAAGAACGACAACCATCACACAGCCCAACACCATCCCTTTACGCATCATCATCGTCGCGCACCTTTCTCATCAATACGAAGTCATGAATCGGCTATCAAACGGTTTACAGCGAACGCCTCCAGCCAAGTCGTGACGCGACTCCTGCCGGGCATTCCCTGAAAAATTGAACCTTGCGAAAAGAAGAATTGAATCAGTAGAGGGGAGGACCGCGGGATGAGAATCCGTCCGATGCAAAACGTGCCGGACGTTCCACATTGACCGCCCCACCCATTGCGACAATGTAACGGGGCTGCGCCGATGGAATAGCTGGAGGCACATCAGCAGTCGAGTTGGCGTGGCAGGCCCAGGCACAGAGAGAAGAATGTGACACTCCGCCTGTGTGATGGTGGACTGAACGTGGCTGGCTCTCGTGCGCAAAGAGGCAGGCCACGGCACTGACCGATAGCGTTAGGTACAGCGTCGCAATGGCCAGAGCCAGCGGGACGAAACACTTCCTCATTTCCCGCTCTCCATGACCTGCCGCATCACCGCCACCGCCTCGGAACTATCCCAGGCACGAGGCCCGACCGCTCGCCCGGCGAGCGCGCCATCCCGTGCGATCACGATCGTCGTCGGAAGACCGCGCACCATGAAGGACCGTGACACCTCCTGATCTTCATCGAAGAGAACCGGGAGGCTAACTCCGAGCTGGGACAGAAAGTGGGCGATACCCTGGCGCTGCAGATCCGTCGTCACGGTCAGAAGGACAAATTGTGCCGGGTCCAACTGCTTCAGCAACCGGGCAAGTGAGGGCATTTCTTCTTTGCAGGGTCCGCACCAGGTGGCCCAAAAATTCACCAGCACGACCTTCCCTGCCAACTCGCTCGACTTCACGACCTTGCCATCCAGCGTCGTGAGTTCAAAGGGCGCAACCATGCTCCCGGACGGAAACCGGCTCATCTTGAGCGAGACGAAGGGATCGCTGGCAAACGCAGAACCAACCGGGACGACACTCAGCAAAGAGAGCAGCGCTGCCATCGCAACTTGTTTCAATGCCAGAGGCACGTTATGGCTCCTGCCTCACGAAGGCCTTCGCAGCCGGGAGCTGGATGGTCTGGACGACCATCCGATGAACGGGCATGGCATGTTCCATCCAAGCTAATGCAGCAAGCCCTTTCGCATTCATCGAGAGGGAAGGCGTCTGACCTTTCTTCTCATTCAATTTCTGCGGCATGCTGAAGGTGTGGCCACGGTCGAGAGACAGGCTCATCACGACTTCACGCCGGACAGGCGATTGCTCTTCCCAGACGATGACGAGACGCCCCTCCGGATCGACCGCCATCTGCGGATGATCCGGGAAGGTCCCCTTGGAGACGTTCAGTTTATGTTTGGGAGAGAAGGTCTCCCCGCGGTCGTCCGAGTAGGCCAGGAACACAGCCGGAGTCTCATCGACGCCCTCGGTGTACCAGACCACATAGAGCCGTCCGAGCCGATCCGTCCCGATAGAAGCTGGCCGATGTGGACAGCCAGGGAACATCCACTGATCATGCCCGACGATCACCGGAGTCGAGAAAGTCTGTCCGCCGTCTGTGGAGCGAGCGACCACCGTTTCTCGAAGATCGCCAGGGAGAATCTTACGCCAGGCCACATACAACGTCCCGTCCGGTCCGGTCGTGAGAGAGGTCCGGCAACAGACGCAGGTGTTCTCGTCCACTTTGAGATTCTTCGCGACGGTGCGGCCGTGATCGGTCGAGCGCGTCACGAAAGTGCCGGACTCCTTCTTGCCCTCTCGCCCATCGATCCAGGCCACATGCACCACGCCGTCAGAAGCGACATGAATCGAATCGAAGCTGTGGCCGATGACCTGCTCATCGTCATTCACCAGAACGGACGGCAGAAACGTTTTGCCGCCGTCCGTTGATCGGCTCAGCCTCAGTTCGTTCGAGAACGGCTTGTCCGGCGTCAGTTTCGGATGGGTCAAGGCCCAGGTTAGGAACACATCGTCTCCGACCACGGCCAGGGCCGGCGTTTCCTGCCGCGAGTAGGGCGCCTCAGTCGGCTGATTCACTGTGACCGGAGCCCCGATCGGTCCTCCCGACTTCTCAGCTCTGGCATAGAGCACCCTGCGTATCTCCTTGTCCTCCTCCATCCAGGCAAGCGAGATACGGCCCTCGTCGTCGATCCGGACGGAAGGACCGACCACCGCCCTGACCGGGCGATCGGTCGTCAGTTTCGGACCGAACCGCAACGATTGATCCGGCTCAGCCAGCGCCATCGATGCGAGCGAGACAGTGCTGATCACAATCCCGACCATCCATGCTAGTTTCTTGGTTCTGAATGTCCGTTCAATCATGGCGCGCCTCACTTCGATCCACGAATGGAGAATTGCACGTCGCGGCTACAGGCACCTTGGCAGCCACTCACCCAAAGCACCGACTCAAGCGATTCCTCTCGACTACCCCCCAAGGCTATAGACGATCGGCACATAGATCGCGATTTCGGCAGCGCCCATCGCATTCGTCATATGCAGCGGACAGATCAGCCGGACGGCTTCGATGGCCGCGTTGTCAAGCACCTCATGGCCGGAACTTCTATGCACCTTCACCTCCGACAGGTGACCATCAGCTCGAATAACCGCCCGCAACACGACCTTGCCCTCCCAGCCATTGAGCCGCGCGGCGCTGGGATAGCGTTTGATTTCAGCCAGTCTTCGCCTCAACGATTCGGCCAGCCAGCCATAGTCGGCTTTGACTGAGGGGGCCGAATGGGTGGCCATCGCCACTTGCGGGACAGACTCCTGCGCGACAGATTCAGCCGGCTTCGCATCGCTCGCGGCAGCAGGCGCCGACGCTGAGGGGGCCAACTGGTCGGGATCCCGCGTCACGGAAGCCGTCTCAATGGTGCGTGTTCCGACCGGATGAATGGGGGCTTCAGTTGTCACGGGCTGGGGCACTGCTTCAGGTTGAACGACTGGGGCAATCGACTCGACTATGGCCCGTTTGGCCTGCTGTACCTCTGCCGGTTGCTGTTCCATAGGCGTGATGACCTCCTCGGTTCTCGCCTGCACCGCTCCCGTCTGTTGAATCGGCTGGATCGTCTCGACCGCCTGGCGGATCTCGCGAGGCACAACCGATGTCACCT
>JAPLLI010000153.1 GCA_026387615.1 Nitrospirota bacterium | reverse complement strand
TACCGGAACATCAAGGCATCGCTGATCGACATGATCTTTCCGAACATCTCCTCCGGCTTATCTTCGAGCGCGATGTAGTTCCCCACGCTCTTACTCATCTTCTTAACGCCGTCCGTCCCCTCCAGCAACGGCATCGTGATCACCACTTGTGGCTCCTGCCCATAATCCCGTTGCAGCTCACGCCCCATCAACAAATTAAATTTCTGATCGGTGCCGCCCAGTTCGACATCCGACTTGAGCGCCACGGAATCGTAGCCCTGCACCAGGGGATACATGAACTCATGGATACTGATCGGTTTCTGCTCATGGTAGCGCTTATGAAAATCGTCCCGCTCCAGCATCCGCGCGACACTGCTATGGGCGCTCAGATGGATCAACCCCTCCGCCGTCATCGTGCCCATCCAGCGACTGTTGAACTCCACCAGGGTCTTCGCCGGATCCAAAATCTTGAAAATCTGCCGCTCGTAGGTCTTGGCATTCTCCAAGACTTTTTCCTTCGAGAGGGCGACACGCGTATCGGATTGGCCCGTCGGATCGCCGATCATGCCGGTAAATCGCCGATCAAGAAAATGACTTGATGCCCGAGCTCCTGAAAGTGTTTGAGCTTGTGGATCAGGACCGTATGGCCCAGGTGCAGATCCGGCGCGGTCGGATCGAAGCCGGCCTTTACGCGCAATGGCCGGTTCTCTTTCAAAGACCGGCTCAGCTTCGATTCAAGTTCGGCCCGTTGAATGACCTCCACGACGCCGCGGAGGATCAGATCGAGTTGACGGGAGAGTTCGCTCATGTCGCCTTCTTCCCTTTCACTATTGGACTGGCATCCGGTGTCACCGTAACCAAGGGACGAATCCGCTCAAATTTCTTGACCCCAATCCCTTTGACCTCTCGCAATTCATCCAACGAGCGAAAGGCCCCCACCGATTGCCGATACTCCATGATCCGCTGGGCCAACGTGGGGCCGATCCCTGGCAAAGCATCGAAGTCCTGCTCCGTTGCCCGGTTCAAATCGAGGAGGCCAACCAGGGCTCGTGCCGGAGCAGCAGGAGACGGCCGGGCCGGCAACGGGGCAACAGGGGCTGGCTTCACTGCCGTAGCCTTCCCACTGCCGTGAACCTTCTCAACCTTCGGCTCCTCAGGCGCGTTCGATTCAGGCTCGCGCGCTTGTTCGAATGAGGCAGGCAGGCTCCACCCGATCCAGAAGACCAGTCCCATGGCCACAGCCAACATCCCGAACTTCATGAAGAGGGAGGAGAGCATAGTCGTCACGGTGAAAGTCAAAAATCGAACGTCGAATGTCGAATTTCGAATGTCATAAGTCCAAAATCTACAGTCGAACGTCTCAAGTCAAAAGTCCGACGACTTGTTGACCTGATGACTTGATGACTTCAAGACCTCTTTTCTTCTGATTTGATGAATCGCTTTCCCCTCGACATCTTCCGCCGCCTCCATCAGGCCTTCGGCCAGCGTCGGATGGGCATGGATCATCTCTGCCATTTGCGTCACGGTCGCGCCGACCTGCATCGCCAAGGCCGCCTCATGCACCAGATCGGCCGCATGGGCCCCGATGATATGAACGCCCAGGATTTTTCCGCCAGGCGACTCGGCAATAACTTTGAATAGGCCCGTTGTCTCCCCCGTCGCTTGCGCCTTCCCCCAGCCGGCATAGCGAAACCGTCCCACCGTGACGGCCTGATCGGGATTCTGCTCGGCAGCCTGGGCTCGTTCGCGGGCCTGCTGTTCCGTCACGCCCACGCGACCGATCTCCGGGAGGGTGAAAATCCCGGCAGGAATCACGTCGTAGCAGACCTTCGCCTCATGTCCCATGATATTTTCGACCGCGACCTTGCCCTGAGCCGACGCCACATGCATGACCTTGCCGACCACGTCGCCGATCGCATAGATCCCCGGCACAGTGGTTTCCATCCGCTCATTGACGAGAATCTCCCCTCGCCGTCCCACCTGCACCCCGACCGGCTCCAGTCCAATACCTGTGCTATTCAATCCCCGCCCCACCGATACCAATAGTTTCTCCGCCGTCACCTGCGTGCCATCTTTCAGGTGAACCGTGATCGTCGCCGGTGACCGCTCCAGCTTCTCGACGGTCGTTCCCGCCTGAACCGTCACGCCACGCTTCTTCAGCTCCCGTTCCATCGTCGAAGAGATGTCCTCATCCTCCAGGGGAAGGACGCGTCCCATCAATTCAACCATCGTGACCTCTGTCCCGAGCCCACTATACAGCGCCGCAAACTCGCAGCCCTCGACTCCCCCGCCGACGATCAACAGACTGGCAGGAATGCATTCGAGGTCCAGGAGATGTTGACTGGTGAGCAACTGCTGCCCATCGATCGGAAACTGCGGTAGATTGGGCCAGGAGGACCCGGTGGCGATCACGATCGCGTCAGCCTGAATGTCCC
Organism: Nitrospirota bacterium; assembly: GCA_026387615.1. Classification (GTDB taxonomy): domain Bacteria; phylum Nitrospirota; class Nitrospiria; order Nitrospirales; family Nitrospiraceae; genus Palsa-1315. Next base: position 6,719 of record JAPLLI010000153.1, on the reverse strand, counting down.
GCGACGAGCCATCGGCTGACGTCACCGTGATCGTCTGCCGATCCCGCAATGAGCCACGCCCCTGCACCTGCTCGATATTCCAGGCCTTGAAAAGCGTGGCAATGCCCTTCACGAGCGTCGCCACCACCTTGTTCTTTCGGGCGACCATCTTCGCGAGATCGTACGTGACCGGCCCTTGAACGAGCAGGCCCATGTCCTCGGCTTTTCTGACTTTATCGCCGAGCTCGACGACCGACAAAAGGGCCTTACTGGGAATGCAGCCCCAATTCAAACAGACGCCGCCCAGCGCATGGGATTCGATGACCGTGACACGGGCGCCCAGCTGGGCCGCACGGATCGCCGCGACATACCCACCAGGCCCGGCGCCGAGACTGGCGATGTGTTTAGACATGAGAGCGAATCAATGCTTTTGCGTGGAGAGAAAGGCCTCGTACTGCGCCGCCGTCATCAGCTGCTCGACTTCGCCGACGTTGGACAGATCGATTACCACCATCCAACCTTTGCCGTAGGGATCGGAGTTCACCACTTCCGGATGGTCTTTCAAATCGGTATTGATCTTGGCAATGGCGCCGCTCACGGGCGTGTAAATCGTGGAGGTCGTCTTGGTCGATTCCACCTCGCCGATCTGCTGCCCCGCCTTGACGACGGCGCCGGGCTTCGGCATGTCGATGAAGCGCACCCATTCATGCTCTTGATTGTACCGGAGGTCTTTCGGAATCATGCGCGCTCCTTCTAAAGCGAAAGAAGGCCGAAGTACGGTAAGGCAGAAGCCTGAAATGCTCGCATCGTGCCTCGCCTTCAGCCTAAATCTCGACCTGTATTTTTTGGGAATCGTAGTGGGCCAGCGCCTCTCTTGTCAAGGAATCGCTGAGCCAGTGAGGGAGGGGAAGGGAACCGGAGTGCGCCAAAACGGCGCACTCCGAACACCTACGGCAACTCGCAGATTATCTCTGTCACGCCTGCCGACAGCGCTCCCTAGCCAACAAGATCCGTCTCGGGGAAGAAGTAGGCAATCTCGAACTTGGCGGTCTCCGGCGAATCGGATCCGTGCACCGCGTTGAACTCGATATTCGCCCCATGCGCCTTGCGGATCGTGCCGGGCTCGGCCTTGGCCGGATCCGTCGCTCCCATCAGCTCACGGTTCTTTTTGATCGCGTTGTCGCCCTGGAGCACCAACACCACGACCGGACCGGACGACATGAACGTGCAGAGGCTATCGAAAAACGGGCGGGCCTTATGCACGGCATAAAACCCCTCGGCCGTCGATTTCGAGAACTGCATCATGCGGATGGCCACTGGCTTCAGGCCGGTCTTTTCGTAGCTGGCAATAATATCGCCAATCGCGTTCTTCTTCACGGCATCTGGCTTGATGATGGCTAATGTACGTTCACTCATTGCTTGAACTCTTCCTCCACGCTAAATGATAGAAAAATGTCAAAATTGACCGGCCCATTATAGGGAGGGGGTGCAAGCCTTGCAAGGGAGCGCCCGCATTAGGCAGCGAATTGCGCAGCCAGAGCCTGCGGGCAGGAAACGCTTCGCTGCTAGCCTTTGACTCTCTGCGTCAGCTCGGCGTGAGCCTGGCGAATAAGACCAAGATAGGTTGAAAGGTGGGAATAAATCGTCTCGGCCGTGGCTTCGTTATAGGTGTGGCTAGTGAGGTTGCGGTCCTCCAACATGCGAAACCAATCCGAATGTTCCTGAATCACCCCTAACTGAAATGCCGTCCTGACGCTGTCTCTGGGGGAATAGGCTTCTACCCCGGATTCCTCCGCGTACGCCTTTAAGCTCTTCCAGAACAACTCGAAGGTAAATTCAAACCGTTGGATAGCGGAATCCCGGACAAACTCATTGACCGGCTGAGCCAACGCTCCCTCTAGCCGCGTCAGTGCAGTCGCCAGGAGCCGTAAAAGATTATGCAGCTTGTCGCTCATAGAGACTCGCAATCTGCTGAAGGGCCACAGCTTTAAACGCGTCGTCCACACCGGAAAAATCGACCAGATCCACTTTCTGCATGATCGGCAACTCGTCGAACGCATCGCGTAACGCAGCGAGCACCTCCGGCGCAATCGCATGACCGAGATCAATGCCCAGATCGATATCCGAGCGAGAGCCGGCACGACCGGTCGCTCGCGAGCCAAAAACAAACATCCTGACTCGTGGCTCAAGCGCCAGAAGGGTGCAAGCCACCTCACGGGCTTTGTGCTCGACCACCGATAAAATGTTTGGCGCTAGCCCCTGCATGACGATTGCTCTCCAGCCTGACATCGATAGGACCGCATGACTGTCTATAGCCTCAAGAAAGGTAAAAGGCAAGAAAACCGGCTCACGTGGCCTGGGTCAGGTCCCGCCGAAATTCACCGGCCAGCTCGCCCGGCTTGAAGACGCCCCGCTCGGTGATGATGCCGGTGATCAACTCGGCCGGCGTCACGTCAAACGCGGGATTATAGACCGCGACCCCGGCTGGTGCGATCGCGTGACTGCCGTGAATGGTGGTGACTTCTAACGGGTTCCGTTGTTCGATCGGAATGTCCGCGCCGGTGCTGGTCTTCAAATCGATCGTGGAATAGGGCGCCGCCACATAGAAGGGAATCCCGTGGGCTCGCGCCAACACGGCGACCGAATAGGTTCCGATCTTGTTGGCCACGTCCCCATTGGCCGCGATCCGATCAGCCCCGACGATACAGAGCTGAATCTTTCCCTGTCTCATGAGTGCACCGGCCATATTATCCGTGATCAACGTGACGGGAATTTTGTCCTGCATCAGCTCCCAGGCCGTGAGCCGCGCACCTTGCAACACCGGCCTCGTTTCATCCGCGATAACCTGAATCTTCTTCCCCTGCTTCCAGGCTGCGCGGATCACACCGAGCGCAGTGCCATAGCCGGCTGTAGCCAATGCGCCGGCATTACAATGGGTCAGAACCGTTTGGCCGCTCGCAATCAATTTCGCACCATGCTGCCCCATCGCCTTACAGAGCGCGATATCTTCATCCAGAATGGCTTGTGACTCTTGCAGCAACGAGGCCTTGATAGACGCAACCGGCTGCCCGCGCAACGACGCGAGCAGGTGCTTCATCCGCTCGATGGCCCAAAATAGATTGACCGCCGTCGGCCTGGTCGCCGCGAGGTAATCACAGATCACGATTACCGATTTGGCAAAGGATTCGTAGTCGGATGCCGCGACGGTCTGGGCGCCAAGTGCAACCCCCATCGCCGCCGTCACTCCGATTGCCGGAGCCCCTCTGACTTTCAGGCTGCAAATGGCCTCGGCCACAGTCTGATAGTCCCGACAATCCAGAAATTCAACGAACTCGGGCAATCGACTTTGATCGAGCAGTCGAACCGCTCCCTCTTTCCATTCAACCGTCGGAACCATCATGCCCCTCCTAACAATGACTCCCCACTCTACCGACCTTCCCGGCAGCGGGCAGGCCGATCAATGGGCCTCTATCAGCGGCGAAAACGAAGGACAGGCTAGGGGCTCTCTCACATTCTGTCAAGTGTGGCCCCCTTCAGAAATCAGCGGGGCTCTGTAGTCGAAGCAAGAACCGGATAGACTGACCAGCAGAAAAACGAACCAGGCTCGTCACGAGGCGACGAGGCCTCTCCATTACGGCTTCCCCACCCGCGACCGCGCCTGGATATTCCGCCACTGCGACAACTGCTCGGGCGACAGAATGGCATTGATGCGCCGGCTCGCGGCGATATCCTCATAGCTGAGGGCCGCACGGAGGGCAGCCTCCAGCTCCAGCTGTTGTTTGATCTGCCGCAGCGGCGCCTCTCGCTTGAGCAACTCCGCCAGCTCATGGGTCGCCATCGTGAGCCTCGCCCGCTGCAGGTCCAATTCCCTCGCCAACCCGGCAAGAATCTGACGGATCTCTTGCTCTTGCTGGTCTGTCAGCAGGAGGTCTGTCTTGTAGTCAAAAATCGTGTGCTTCGCGGTCACCGCCGGCACGCCGCCCTGTGGAACAGAGCCCTGAGCGATTCCCAACAGCAGCCCGCCAAGCAACAGCCCGATCAGCCCGACCAGTCTGCACCAACGAGGCCTCATGGATTCCCCTTCTCGACGGGGCTGAGCCCCTCTGGCGTAACGGTCCCTTCGGTCTCTTGCTCTGTCTTTTTCTTTTTCAGCGCGGGACCGGACGGCGTTCCCTCGGCCGGAGATGGCGCGCCTGACAAGGTGGGGGCCGTATTCACACCTTCCACGCCCGTAGGCAGGGTCAAGGCGTTGATCGCGGAAGGCGCTCCTGAGACTGAGACCCCCATCACGGTAACCAGCACAGCTGGCGCCGTCTTCTGCGTCACCTGGCTCGGTAGCGCGACCTTCACCGTCACAGCACGGGAAACCGATTTGAAGGTGGTGGAAACATCCTTCACGACCTGTGGATTTTGGGAGATCGGGGTCGGCGTCGTCGGGCTGGGCAGCGTGAGCGTTCCTTCAAGGACCAAAGTGCCGCCCGTATAGCTAAGGGAGCCCGTTAAGACCCACCGGCCCGCCCCGGTCTTCGTCAGACCGGTCGCGCCGCCAGACCCATTGCCCAATCCAGCCGCCAGCGTATTCTGGTCCGTATTGGTCCCCCCCAACGTCAGCGTCCTGGCGCCAGACCCACTAAAGGCCACGTTGCCGCTGTTGGCTAAGGTCAAGGTCCCGCCATTCTGGGTCAGGGTAAAGAGGCGATCGATACTGACCACTCCACCCATGTAGAGAAGCCGACCGCCATCCAGGACCAGGTTCGACGCAGCATTGCTGGAAGCCCCATGGTACAGGGCACGATTAGTCATAATTCTTGTGATCAGGACAACTCGGTCACACACCGGCATCGGGAGCGGCTCATCAAACCAGCCACTCCCTGAAATAAATTCACTACTTAGCTACAGACTTAATGACTGAGTGCTCATCCATTGCTTGCATTAGAAAATACTACGTGGCACCCCCGCGCGAGACAATCACCCGGAAGGGTCCACTCCCCCTACGCCGCTGCACCCAATCTGGTCCGATTTACAGAGCTAACTGTCCCTGGATTGACCGCTGCCGTCGTATTCGCGCTGTGGGAGAGCTCTCGCGCTCTTGGGCCTCTCCCATGCCGGCAACCACGGCCAGCTAGAAGAAACTTTTAGCAATACAAGACACTAGTAAATTTTTCACCAAGAACTAGTATGGTTTGTGACGAGAACTAGTTCCTGAGCACCTCGGAGAGGGGCAAGTCATGACATCCGCGCAGCCCGCCTAAGAGGGAACCAGTCACGAATGACGTGTTCGCAAGACATACGTGAAGGTTGGTGGTGCCCGCTCATGCAGAGCGAGCGAACCAATGAGAGAGCCGAAAGCAAGCAGGACTAGTATTTGCCCTAAATCTGACTATGGCATCACGAGACATGGCACCGGCGCACGTAAAGGCCTCGCGGCCCAGGGCAACAGGCACCTCACCTCGACTTGCCACGAACGATTTGCATAACAGAATGGTAGGAGGGGGAGAGAACAGGGAATCGGTGAGACAGGGAACAGCGGAGGCTGAAGTGGGTTCCTGGTCTCGTCACTCGGCCGGTCAATTATCTCTTCTCGTGCCGCGACGGCTCCTGGATATTCCGCCAGTGCGTCAACTGCTCGGGCGATAGGACGGCATCGATGCGCCGCATCACTTCGAGCTCCTCGAAGCTGAGGGCGACACGAAGGGACTCCTCCTGCTCTACCGACACCTCCTCCTTGAGCAGCTCCGTCAATTCATGCGTCACGACTTCAAGCCTCGCCCGCTGCCGGCTCCGCACTTCCGCCAACTCGGTGAGAAGCGAGCGGAGCTGGCGCTCTTGCCACTCCATGAGCTTGAATTCCGTCTTATGATCAATGATCATGCGCTCCACCACAGCTGCCGGCGCGTTGACCTGCTGCGCAAAGCTGTGAGCGCTTGCCAGAACCGACCATAACAGGCCGCTCAACAGCAGCCCGTTGATTCCATACCATTGAACCCTCATAGGTTCCTCTCCTCTGCTAGGCTCAGTTTCTATGGTGCCGCGGCGCCTTCTGTCTCCGTGCCTGTCTTTTTCTTTTTTCCTTCCGGCATAGGGCCGGAGGAAGTCCCGGCGGGAGCCGTACTCAAACCATCCAGCCCCTCCGGCAAGGACAGGGCGTTGATGGCGGGAGCCCCGTCTGACAGCCCCGTCACAGCAATCGGCGCGGCGGACAAAGTCGGCAGCGCCGCACGCCCTTGCGTCGCACCCTTCGGCGACACAACACGCGAGACCGACCGGAAGGCGCTGGACATATCCTGTAGGACCTGCGGATTTTGCGAGATCGGCGTGGCTGATGTCGCCGGACGCCTCAGCGTCAGTGTGCCAGCCGTCACCGTGGTGCCGCCGCTATGCGTGGTGCTGCCCGTCACGATCCACCGGCCAGACCCGGTTTTGACCAGGCTGGTCGCGCCGCCGGTCCCATCGCCCAACCCGGCCGCCAAGGTGTTCTCGCCCGTATTGAACCCGGTCAGCGTCAAGGTCCGAGCGCCAGACCCGCTGAAGGCCACGTTGCCACTGTTGGCCAGATTCACCGCCCCGCTGCCGGAGGCATCCAGCGCCCCGCCATTCTGAGTCAGGGTGAACAGGCGATCCGTACTGACTGCATTGCCCAGGTACTGTAACGTGCCGCCATCCAGGACCAGATTGGACGCAACATTGCTGGAGGCTCCGAGATTGCTGGCGCTCCCTCCATTGGCCAAGTTGTTCACGCT
>JAPLLI010000100.1 GCA_026387615.1 Nitrospirota bacterium | reverse complement strand
CAGCTGCCAGAGCTGGTTCAGCCGATCTATGACGGCTGGATGCGCCGCTGGAGAAACAAGACAAACAGCATAAGGGTCGGAAGGGGCGCCAGGACAAAGGGGACGAGCCAGACCCAGACGTTTTTCCCGCGCATGTTGGCTTGATCGATCATCCAGACGAAGACCCAGACAATCAAGCCGACATAGTTGAGGGCCATCCAGCGTGTCGTATGAATTTTGAGGCCGCTCGTGCTGTCTGGATCTGCACTGAGGAGAAACACTCCCAACATCAGTACAAATAGACCCAGCAGAGTTGCGACAAGGCGTTTACTCCAAACAAACATGATAGTCCTCCTGATAGAGTCAATGGGCGCAGCACCGTTGCGGCGAGAGATTTGTCGCGCCTAGGCTAGTCATCTGACGGTTGTTTGTCAAAGACAGCAGACGGAATTCCCGCCTCCTGTCGTGTCGTGCGGTCATAATTCGGTTTCCGTCGATGGAAGGATCTGATGAGCCTCCTGCGTTTGAGCCTGCTGGTGACGGTATTGGCAGTGAGTGTCCTGTTGGCCCTGACCAACCCCACCACCGATGAATATCTGAGCTTTGTGCAAGCCGAGCTCACCAAGGCCATAGGGCGAATGGATCCGTCCGTCCCTGAACAGGAGGGAGCGATGGTGAGAAGTATTTTTCGCCAGCATAGCCAGGAATTGCTCAATAGCATGGTTCGGCCTCACACCGTTCGCCAAAGTTGGGGCCTGTTTAGTCGGTTTGAAAGCAGGGTGTTGGGCACTCGAATTGTAGTCATCGGCATTTGTCGTCAGTTCATTCCAGTAGAGGGGGTGGATGAAGCCGTTTTGACCCTCGGGCGCGATATATTTTAGTTTTTTTTAGAGGGGAGCTAATTAGGCACAAAAACGAGGTCAATTTTCGAATAAAATCCTGTGGATAAGTTGGCTGAAAGTCACGATAGATGCTGTTTTACAAGCGCTTTTTGTTATCCACAGGATTTCCTCAATTTCCCCAGCCACCACTACATTTGGTATTGACAATTTTCCGGGATAGCTATATGTAGTTGTTTCTCGTGTGGACCATACTTTTTGACATCAACGTTAAGGTATTGAAAATATCGCAGATCTATCGAACAGGTTTATCGATATTGACGCCGGATTATTTCTGTTAGGGATAGAGAGCAATCTCACACCAACCATGCAGCCTGGGGAGGGGAAATCGTGAGAATAGAACGTCGATTTACACGTCGCGGACAAAGTCCCTATGAAGGCCTGACGTTCGTGAAACGTTCGTCGGAAATTCGCAACCCCGACGGATCGACCGTGTTCAAGTTGGAAAATATCGACATTCCAGAGCCCTGGTCCCAGCTGGCGATCGATATTCTGGCCCAGAAATATTTCCGGAAGGCGGGAGTGCCCCTGCGAGATGAGCAGGGGATTCCGATCCTCGGAGCCGACGGTAAGCCGAAATTGGGCGGAGAACATGACTCCCGACAGGTCTTTGAACGACTCGCCGGTTGCTGGACCTCGTGGGGCAAAAACTTCGGCTATTTCAAGACGCAGGAAGATACCGATGCCTTCCATGACGAGCTCTGTTACATGCTCGCGTATCAGATGGTCGCGCCGAATTCCCCCCAGTGGTTTAACACGGGGCTCCATTATGCCTACGGCCTCTCAGGGCCAGCGCAAGGCCATTACTACGTCGATCCCAAGACCTGTAAAGTGGTCAAAGCCACCAACGCCTTCGAGCATCCACAACCGCATGCCTGTTTCATTCAATCCGTTGACGATGACCTAGTCGGCGAGGGCGGCATCATGGATCTCTGGGTGCGGGAGGCGCGCCTGTTCAAATACGGATCAGGGACCGGTACCAATTTTTCCAAACTTCGCGGCGATGCCGAGCCCTTGTCCGGCGGCGGTCGCTCGTCCGGTTTGATGTCCTTCCTGCGCATCGGCGATCGCGCCGCCGGCGCCATTAAATCGGGTGGCACGACCAGGCGGGCGGCCAAAATGGTCTGCCTCGACTTGGATCACCCCGATATCGAAGAGTTTATCAACTGGAAGGTTGTCGAAGAACAAAAGGTCGCCGCGATGGTGACCGGCTCGAAAATCTGCGCCCAGCGCCTCAATGCCGTGCTCAAGGCCTGCTATGTGGTCGATGGCGCGGGTCAGATGAAAATCGAAATCGATGCCAAGCAGAATCCGATCCTCAAGGAGGCCTTGGCCGCGGCTCGGCGGGATGCGGTTCCAGAGGCCTACGTCCAGCGGATGTTTTCCTATGCGCAGCAAGGCTTCACGCATTTTGTGTTTCAAGAGTACGATACGAATTGGGACGGCAAGGCCTACCAGACGGTGTCCGGCCAGAATTCTAATAACAGCGTGCGTATACCCAACGAATTTTTTGCGGCGTTGGAGGCGGATGGCGATTGGCAACTGAAGCGCCGGATCGACGGGAAAGTCTCCAAGACCCTCAAGGCACGGGACCTCTGGGATCAGATCGCCTGGGCCGCTTGGATTTGCGCGGATCCCGGCACCCAATACGACACCACGATCAACGAATGGCATACTTGTCCCGAGGATGGCCGTATCAACGCCTCTAATCCTTGTTCGGAATACATGTTCCTGGACGATACGGCGTGCAATTTGGCCTCGCTCAACCTTGGCCAATTTTTCACGACCGACGCCCAACTCGAGTTGGAGAACTTCCGCCATGCCGTGCGTCTCTGGACGGTCGTCCTGGAGATCAGCGTGCTCATGGCCTCCTTTCCCAGTCGGTCCATTGCCGAGAAGAGTTATCAGTTCCGCACGTTGGGGCTGGGCTATGCCAACTTGGGCACGGTGTTGATGCGGCAAGGCATTCCCTATGATTCTCCCAAAGCGCTGGCGATTTGCGGTGCGCTGTCCGCCATCATGACCGGTGAGTCCTACGCGACATCGGCTGAAATGGCCGCAGAGCTGTCGCCGTTTCCCGGCTATGCCAAAAATCGCGAGGCCATGTTGCGCGTCATCCGCAATCACCGGCGCGCGTCATACAATGCCGCTCCGGAAGAATATGAAGGTTTGACAATCGCCCCCATCGGGATCCAGCCGGAACATTGCCCGCCCGAGCTGCTCATGGCCGCACGGCGCGCCTGGGACCGGGCCCTCGAATTGGGTACGGCTTACGGGTATCGCAATGCGCAGGTCACGGTGATCGCCCCGACCGGGACGATCGGACTTGTCATGGATTGCGACACGACCGGCATCGAGCCGGATTTTGCGTTGGTGAAATTTAAGAAGTTGGCAGGCGGCGGCTATTTCAAGATCATCAATCAAAGCATCCCCGCTGCCCTCAGAACATTGGAGTACACCGAGGTTCAGATCCAGGACATCGTGAACTATTGTGCCGGCCGGCAAACTTTGCAGACCGCGCCGTTCATTAACCATGAGTCCTTGAGGCAGAAGGGGTTCGACGACGCGGCGCTTGCGCGCATGGAAGGCGGGCTGGCCCAGGCCTTCGAGATTCAATTTGTCTTTAATAAATATGCGTTGGGTGAGGATTTCTGCCGGGAGAAGTTGGGGTTGACCGATGCGCAATTGAACGAATCTAATTTCAACATGCTGAAGGTGTTGGGGTTCACGCAGGAGGAGGTCGCCGCCGCCAATGATTATTGTTGCGGCACCATGACGGTAGAAGGCGCCCCCCATCTCAAGGCCGAGCATCTGCCGATTTTCGATTGCGCCAACCGGTGCGGCCGGATCGGCCAGCGGTATATCGCCGTCGATGCGCATATCCGCATGATGGCGGCGGTACAACCCTTTATCAGCGGCGCGATCAGCAAAACGATTAACATGCCGGCCGATGCGACGTTGGACGAGGTGAAGTCGTCGTATCTGCTGGCCTGGAAGAGCATGGTCAAGGCCGTAGCCCTCTATCGTGACGGCTCGAAGTTGAGCCAGCCCCTGTCGTCCTCGACGGACAGCGGCAAGACGATTGAAGCCACGTCGGAAGTCTTATCGATGGCGGAGAAGATCACCGAGCGGGTGCTGGTGCGGTATTTGGCTAAGCGCCGTCCGCTTCCCGGCAGACGTAACGGATATACGCAGAAAGCCGTCGTCGGAGGACATAAGATCTATCTGCGCACGGGGGAGTATGAGGATGGTACCTGCGGAGAAATCTTTCTGGACATGCATAAAGAAGGGGCCGCCTTCCGCAGCCTCATGAACTGTTTCGCTATTGCCATTTCACTCGGGCTCCAGCATGGCGTGCCGCTGGAGGAGTTCGTCGAAGCGTTCGTGTTTACCCGCTTCGAACCGAACGGGCCGGTCAAATTGAACGACCGTATTAAGATGTCCACGTCGATTATCGATTACATTTTCCGGGAGCTGGCCGTCACCTATCTCGATCGGTATGATTTGGCGCAGGTGAAGGAAGAGGATCTGCGGATGGATTCGGTCAAGAAGGACGAGCAGGATCCTGAATGTGTCGATGAGGAAGCCACTCCGGAAACGCTCGCGGCGACTTCCATCAGCACGGACATGTTTCCCGCGCGACGGGGGGCGGCGCCTCGCCATAAGAGCAACGGTCATGGCAATGGCCATGCGAGCGTGACCCATACGGTCGAACTGAAGCGTGAAACCGTGACGATGACCGCCATTCAAATGGCTCGTCAAAAGGGCTATGAGGGAGATCCCTGTTCCGAGTGCAAGCAATTCACCATGGTGCGGAACGGGACCTGCCTCAAGTGCGAAACCTGCGGCACTACGAGCGGCTGTTCTTAAAGAGCGAGGACTCGATGAGCATGATTCTTCGAGAGCAAGGCATCGAAACGGTTCATGATCAGGTGGTCAGCATGGTCGCGCAGCGATGGGCGAAGGCCTTTCAATGCAAAGTGACCATTCATACCAGTCTTGAACAGGACCCCTGGGCTGATCCCGCGCAACAGTGCGATATCATCGGATGGCAGGTCAGTCCATCCGGCAATAAAATGGAATGGATGGCGGAGGTGGAAACGGCGGACTCGATCAGGGATACGGAGACCCTTTCCAAGTGGAAACAGGCGCTGCTTCCCGGTATTCCGTTCTATCTGCTCGTCCCCCGCGGCTTCAAAGAGTCGGCGCAGAAATTGGCAGAGGCCGGCTCTGTCCCCTGTAGCTGTATTTACGAGTACCAGTTTGTGAACGATCTCTGTCAGGTGCTCTAGCTCATGCGTCCATCGATCACGGAGTAACGTTCATGCCTACCACAACACAGTTGGTCATCAGCGGGCTGAGCAAGCCAGGCGTCATGGCTCAAGTGGCCCAGGTGCTCGGCGAGGCGAAGGTCAACATCAAGGCCTTTTCAGCGCCGGAAGTCACCGGAACGGGCAAGCTGAGGCTGCTGGTGGCGGATCTTGAGGGAGCCCGTGCGGCGTTGAAGGCCGCAAAAATCAAGTTTACCGAGGAAACGGCCTTGCTGTTGAGCCTCGAAAACAAACCGGGTGCCTTGAAAGAAGTGGCGGATCTGCTGACCAAGTCCCGCATCAATATTAAATGTGGCTATTGCACCCCCTCCCGCGAGGGAAAGCGCGCGATCGTGGTCCTCACCGTATCGAATACCGCAAAAGCGCTTACGATTTTGCAGGACCAATCTCTTGACGAGTTCTAGCGATGTTTCAGGGGCCTCGCGCCTGTTGGTCTCCTCTTCTCGTCCTTCTTTTCGTGCCCCTCTGTGCCGCGATGCTGGTTTCCTGTGGCGGTACCCCCAAGCCTTCCTATTTCCCTGGCTATCCTATCGGGTTCGTCGAGCGGGGTGTTGCCTCCTGGTATGGGCCTGGGTTTCACGGCAACAAGACCGCCAACGGTGAACGGTATGACATGCATCTGTTGACGGCAGCTCATCGGACCTTGCCGCTTGGTTCCATTGCCGTGGTTCGATCGATGAGCAGCGGTCGAGAGGTCACCGTCCGTATTAACGACCGCGGTCCCTTCGCCAGGGGCCGGGTGCTCGATCTCTCACTCGCCGGGGCACAAGCGCTCGGGATGACCGGGGCGGGAACCGATCAAGTTGAGTTGCGAGTTGTGGGGTATCAAGGCAGAACTGCCGATATGGGGGTGCTGCGAGTCCAAGTCGGGTCCTTCTCCGATCAGCAGAACGCCCATAACCTGTTAGAACGAGTCAACCAGCTCTACCAGGGAGGCCGCATTCAGGTGATCGATCTGCAGGAAGGAAGGCGGTACCGGGTTCACATCGGCCAATTTTCATCAGAAGCGCAAGCGGAAGCTGCGGTTTCTCGCCTTGAGTCGTCCTTTGCGTTGCAGCCGTTTGTCTTTCGGGACGACCAGTAGACCTTTTTCAGTCCCTGCATGATCAAATACGCGGAGCAATGGTTCTACGGCTATGCAATGTAACTACTTGATATATCGCTATGTTTCCCTTGCATGCTTGCTCGCGACCCTGTCCTGTGATACATGTAGGGTGCAATGGATACAGGTCCCATAGGTCTCTCTCATGTCACGCTGTTTTGTCCAAGCTCACTTTGCCGATTCAAGGCAATAGGGGATAGCCCCTGGGCCTTCAGCCATTTCTATCTAACCGACAGAGTCGGTCCCCTCTAATAAATTGCAATTTATGGATGTGCTAATTCTCTTAGCCCTTATTATTATTTCAGCCGTGATATCGACGGCCGAGATCGGCTTTTTTGCGGTCAACGACACCAAGTTGCGGGCGCTTGCCCAAACCGGCAGCGCCAGGGCGAAGCTGGCCCTCCAGCTCCGCAGTGACCCGCAAAAGCTGCTGTCGACGATTCTCGTCGGCGATCGTCTAGTCGGCGTAGCGACGCCGATGTATGCCACCTTTTTGACTCTGAACATCTATGGGGGCCGCAATTTCTTTGACGAGGCGATGGCTGTCATGGTCGGCCTCTTGACCTTTGTCCTTCTGGTCGCCGTGGATGTGATCCCTAAAACGTTAGCCGCCAAGTTTGCGGTGCCGGTCACGTTGAACATGGCCTATCCAGTCTATGGGGTTCAAATATTCCTCAAGCCATTCTTGTTCGTGATCGTGCCCTTGATCCATAAACTGACCGGCGGAAAAGGTCTGACGCTTCCTCTCGTGACCGAGGAAGAGCTGAAAATTATGCTGGATCAGGGAGGGAAGACCGGGACGATCGAGGTTGAGAAGGTGCAGATGATCAAGAACGTCTTCCAGCTGAAAGATATTACGGCTGAAGATGCGATGACCCCTCGTCTCTATGTTTTTTCCTTGGACGGGAATCTGCGGCTGAAAGAGGCGCAGGAACTTCTCTATAACTCGAAATATTCCAGGATCCCTCTGTATGACGGCACCCTCGATAACATTACGGGCATTCTCTATAAGACGCGGGCCTTGACCGAACTGGCCAAGGGACAGAATGAGGCCAAGCTCAAGGACATCGCTTATCCCCCCCTGTTCGTTCCCGCGGGGAAGACGGCGGACGACCTGATGAAGCAGTTTCAACAGGAGAAACGGCATATGGCCGTCGTGGTCAACGAATTCGGCGGCGTGATGGGGATCGTGACCTTGGAGGATCTGCTCGAAGAAGTGGTCGGGGAGATCATGGACGAAACCGACATCACGGAAGAACTGATCAAGCGGTTAGGGAAGAACCACATCCTGGTGCATGGCAGAACCGAAGTCCGCAAGATCAACGACTTCCTGAAAGTTGATCTCGGCGACGAGGCTGTGACGATCGGCGGCCTTATTCAACAGGAGATCGGTCGAATTCCCAAGGTGGGAGAAGAAGTGCGGATTGCCAACTGTCGGATCCTCATCCATGAAGCCGAACCTCGCTCCATCCGCAGCGTCCAAATCTATCGTGACGAGAAGTCGCCGGCTCACGTCGAAACTTCGAACCTCGACCTCGTCAGCTAAGCTCTTTTCCCTCTTCCTCGATCAGGGACGCAAATTCCTGCTCCGTCAGAATCGTCACCCCAAGAGTCTTAGCCTGCTCCAGCTTGGATCCAGGGTCCCGTCCCGCCACCACGTAGGAGGTCTTTTTGCTTACGCTGGAGGAGACGCGGGCTCCCATTGCCTCGACCGCGCTCTGTGCCTGGTCTCGCGTGAAGCGGTCCAGGCCCCCCGTGAAGACGAAGGTCTTTCCTGCGAGAGATGAGGTCTTCCGATCGCCAGTTGCCAGGCCCGGCGCCACCTGCACGCCCAATCGCTGGAGCTGTGCGATGACCTCCTGGTTGCGCGGTTCCGAGCAATAGGCGACCAGGCTGTCTGAAATTTCAGGACCGATCTCCCTGATTTGCTGCAGCCGTTCACGATCAGCCGTCAGAATTTCATCCAGCGACCCGAATTCGCGGGCCAGAACTTTGGCGATATGTTGTCCAACTTGCCTGATCCCGAGTCCCATCAGGAATCGATCCAGGGACACCGTTTTACTGCCTTCAATCGACTGCAGCAGGAGGGTGGCAGACCGGTCGGCAAATCCATCGAGTGTGAGGAGATTCTCTTTGGTCAGGCGATAGAGGTCTGCCAGTGATCGCACCAGCCCTTCGTCGACCAGCTGTGCCACGGTCTTCTTCCCCAAGCCTTCGATGTTGAGGGCATGTTTGGAGGAAAAATGTTCGATCGCCCCCTTCAATTGCGCGCCGCAGACCGACTGGCCGGTGCAGTAGAAGTAGGCGCCCTCGCGAGCGACGTTCGATCCGCAGATCGGGCAATGATCCGGCATGCAAAAGGGGGCCTTGCGCTGTTCTCCTGGAATGGGGACCCGTTCGGCGATCGCAGGAATCACATCGCCGGCTCGTTCCACCTTGACGGTGTCGCCGATTCGAATGTCTTTCCGCGCCACCTCATCGGCATTGTGCAGGGTGGCGCGACTGATGGTCACGCCGCCGACTTCGACCGGTTTCAAAAGGGCGACGGGCGTGAGGGTGCCGGTTCTCCCGACAGAGACGGCGATATCCTGCACGACGGTGATTTCCTTGCGAGGGGTAAATTTATAGGCGATGGCCCAGCGGGGGCTGCGGGATTTCATGCCCAAGCAATCCTGCCAGTCCCGACGATTGATCTTCACCACCACGCCATCGATCTCATAGGGCAGCTCATCCCTGATCGATTCAGTTTCGCGGTGAAACGCCGTCACTTCATCGATCGACGAGCAGAGCTTCCGACGGTCTGGCACGGGGAGGCCCCATTGGGCCATGCGGTCCAGTTCATCCCAATGAGTGGGCGGGGGTTGTGTGGATTGGGCCATGATTTCATAACAGGTCACGACTAACGGACGAGTCGCCGTAATCGTGGAGTCCAACTGTCTGAGAGAACCGGAGGCGGCATTGCGAGGATTGGCAAAGGCGTCGTCGCCTCGCTCTGTGATGCGTCGATTCAAGGCTTGGAAATCGTCGAGGGGCATATAGACTTCGCCTCGCACGACCAGATGATCGGGCAGGCCTGACCGGGCTTGCAGTTGCAATGGCAGGGAACGGATCGTGCGAAGGTTGACCGTAACATCCTCGCCGGTGGTGCCGTCGCCTCTGGTCGCGCCACGGGTAAAGACTCCATGGTCGTATACGAGCTCAACCGACAAACCATCGAACTTCGGTTCCGCGCTGTATTCGATTGACTGGGTTTCCAGCTCACGCTTCATCCGTTGATCGAAGGCCTGTACCTCACCAGGCTCGACGATCGAATCCAGGCTGAGCATGGGCTGTTCGTGGGGAATCTTGGTGAGCGATTCGAGCGGCGGCGCTCCGACTCGCTGAGTCGGGGAATCGGGCGTGATCAGTTCCGGATGCTGTCGCTCCAGATCGATCAGTTCACGGAAGAGGTGATCGTACTCCGTATCTGAAATCTCCGGCCGGTCCTTGGCATAGTACAGATTGTCGTGGCGACGAATTTCGTCCTTGAGGGCAGTCAGTTTGGCAAGGATCTCGGCGTGGGTCATAGGGACTGGATGGCGACGAATAGAGGATGTGACGGCCTCGACCGTACCATAGGGGCGGGGAGTGGGTCAAACAGCTTATAATCCATATTCGCTTTGACTTTCGCCGCGTTAGACACTATTCTACTTGTTCAATTTTGGTTGATTCCCCGTTGTTTGGCAGTCGGTACTGACTCCTTGCTGCGTGAGGGAGTTTCCCTCTCGGTCAGCAAGGGGGTATCCATGAAAGAGGAGAATCGCATGAACAAGTTGCTGCCTAGATTCAGCTATCGAATCGTCTCCATTGTCTGTGGAGGACTGTTGTTGAGCGGTTGCGTCATGGCTGAAAAGTACGAAGCGGAAAAGGCTCGTAGCCTGAATTTTCAACGTCTCTTGGCCCAGGAAGAAAAGCGAACCGGCGAACTGGATAGTGAGGCCAGGCGGAGCAAGAGCGAGTTGATGGAGTTTGAAGCCAGGAACCGGGAACTGACGGCGCAAGTGCAAGCCGTGCGGGAACAGATGGCTCGTGCGCAGGAAGAAGCCGAGGCCATGAAGGAATCGGCCTTGCTGGAGCGCAAAGCCCAAGCTGACATGAAGCGCGCCGATACGAAGCGTCCTGACACGAAGCGTCAGGTTGCGTCAAAGCGTAAGGCGCCGCCAATTGAACCGCCGGTGGATACGACCGACATCGTGGATCTGAGCGCACCGGATCTCGGGATCGTTCCGGAGGAGCCTGTTGCGCCAGAGCCGACACAGGCATCGCGGGGAGGCCAGGGATCGTCTGCCTATCATGTCGTGAAGTCCGGCGAAACGCTCTATCGGATTAGCCGGAAGTACGGCGTCTCGGTTGCCAAGGTCAAAAAGTGGAATAATCTGGAAGACAACACGATCGAGATCGGACAGAAGCTCATCGTCGGTCAAAAGTAAATCATTAGGACGATACTGTGGCGCCGCCGCAATACTCACTTAGTCTTGACCAGTTTCGGCAGTATGCCGGGCAGGGCAACCTCATTCCGCTCTATCGGGAGATCCTTGCGGACTATGAGACCCCCGTCTCCGCCTTTGCCAAAATCGATCATGGGCCTTCCGCCTACCTTCTCGAGTCCATTGAGGGTGGCGAGAAATGGGCGCGCTATTCCTTCCTCGGCAGCGGTTCTCCCGTTGTCGTGTACGAAGAGAAGGGCGACCTGCTTGTCGTGCAAGGCACCCGTAAGAAGCGTATTGCCAGCCGCGGGAATCCCCTCGAACGTTTGAGAGAGATGATGGAGGGCTATCGCCCTGTGACCGTGCCAGGCCTGCCCCCCTTCGTGGGTGGCGCAGTGGGCTATCTGAGTTACGACATGGTACGCACGTTCGAAGACTTGGCTGCCAGACAGAAGGACCCACTCAACCTGCCGGACTTCGCCTTCCTGCTCACCGATACGATGTTGATCTTCGACAATGTCGCCCAGAAGATCAAAGTCGTGGCCACCGCCCATATCACGGCGAAAGGGGAGCGTGGC
>JAPLLI010000187.1 GCA_026387615.1 Nitrospirota bacterium | reverse complement strand
TTTCCATCGCCGGCATCTCCACCCGGCAAGGGCCGCACCAGGTGGCCCAGAAATTTAACAACACCACCTTGCCACGCAAGTCAGAAAGTGCAATCGCCTGGCCGTTTAAATCTCGAAGATGGAAGTTCGGAGCCGGCTCACCCAACTTAACAACGCGACGCTCAGCAACCGACCGGACATCAGGCGCCGCCGCACTCCCCAAACTTACGACCGCGCCCATGAGACACACGGCCGTTCCAAGAATGGCCAGCTTCGTCATCCCTGCCCTGCCTCACGATCCAAGAGTTGCGCATCCGCTGCCTTGGGCGTCACGTTCAGCAACTTGGTCAAGACCTCCAAACTATCGAGCCTTGTCCAATCCCGCGGCCCGATGACGATCTCGCGGATGACGCCGTCCCGATCGATGATGAATGTTTCCGGCACGCCCATGCGCTTATAGGGCTTGTCGGTCTTGCCCCAGGAATCGATCAGCACAGGGAAGGTGAGATTCATGCCCTTGATGAAGG
Source organism: Nitrospirota bacterium (assembly GCA_026387615.1). Lineage (GTDB taxonomy): Bacteria > Nitrospirota > Nitrospiria > Nitrospirales > Nitrospiraceae > Palsa-1315. The sequence goes on along the minus strand of JAPLLI010000187.1, from coordinate 2,281 downwards.
GAGGAATGTCCTTGGTCGTTGTCACGCGATCGATACTGACCGCCAGAATCACCAACCCGTCCTTCTCGAAATTTTTATGGAGCACGTCCATCGAGGGCATTTCTTCGCGGCAGGGCTTGCACCAGGTCGCCCAGAAATTCAAAAAGACCACCTTACCCCGGAAGTCCGAGAGCCGCTGAGGCTTGTCGTTCAGATCGGTGAGGACGAAGTCCGGCGCCTGCTTTCCCACCGCCAACAGCTCATACTTGGCGCTCTGCATCCAGACAATCCCGAAAACCACCGCAAGAATGGCGGCGCCAACCAGGAGGATGGCCACGCGCGACGAGCGGGACTCGCGTGAAACGCCAGGATGGCACGCCACGCCAGGCTCGCCCGTCTCGCATTTCCCGCTGTGCTCTGGCTTATGCATAGGCATGGAGGCCTGAGAGCAAGAAGTTCACGCCCCAGAAACAGAAGATCACCATCAAGAAACCGAAGACCGCGTAGATGGCGGCACGGTGGCCTTCCCATCCGCGCGTCATCCTGGCATGGATATAAGCGCCATAAATCAGCCAGACGATCAGAGACCAGGTCTCTTTCGGGTCCCAGCTCCAATAGCCGCCCCAGGCATAGTTGGCCCACATGGCCCCAAGGATAATGCCAAATGCCAGCAAGGGAAACCCGATCGTGATCGCCTTGTAACCCAACTCGTCGATGGTTTCGAGATCGGGAAAGGCCGCATAAAAACGGGACGTGCTGCCCCGCCGCTCCGCCCGCTCCTTGAAAAGATACATCACGCCCAGGCCGCCGGCCATCGCAAAGGCCGCGTAGCTGGTCAACGTGATCGACACATGAATGTAGATCCAGTAGCTGTTGAGGGCCGGCACGAGGGGCTCCGCCGTCTGATATCGATAGGGCAGCAACGAAGCCGCGCCCATGGCAATGAACCCGATGCCCACCACGAAGGCGCCGATCGCTTTAATCTTGTAGCGCAGCTCCAACAACACATAGCCCAGAATGATCGCCCAGGACACATAGGCCATGGCCTCGAACTGGTTCGACCAGGGGGCGAAGGTCCCGGAGGTCTGCATCCGCTCGAACGCTCGCGTGAACAGCGCTCCGGTATTCACGAGCCATCCAAACACCGTAATCAAAGTCGCAATCTGGCCCAGCTGCGTGGCCCAGGCCCCGTCTCGCTCATCGAAGTTGTCCGCCGAATGGCCGGCAGGAGCCAAAGTCATGACCGGACGGCGCGCAAACAGGTAGGCGATGTAGAGGGTCAGGGCTGCGAGATAGAGCCAAAACGTCATGTCGAACAGAAACAGAGATCGGACCATCATGTCCTCCGTCGAGCAGTTCAGGCCAATGTGCGTATTGTCATCATACTTAAACCAAGAACGATTTGCCTACTACGCCTCAGGCCGCGCAGGTTCATGCGGAAGAGGCCGACAAGCTCTGCAGCTTCTCTGTCAGCTTTCGAAATTCCCTCTGGAAATCAATCTGACTCTTGTGCGTCGTGCCGCCGATATACACCGTCACTCCCTCCGGAGCTGGAAGGACCTTCATCCAGATCCGACGATGAAAGATAAACGACGAGAGGGTAATGCCCACCACGATCATGGTCGAGCCGGTCCAGACGATATTGATCCCGGGATTCTTGGCAATCTGCAGGCCGGTGAATTTCTTCGGCTTATAGCCCACCAACTCGAACTGATATTTCGATTCCTTGATATCGAAGAGGTCCGGAAACTGATAGAAAATCCACGGCGTCGACTGCACCGCGCTCCGCTCATTGACGGCCAAGCGGATCGCGGGATTGGCATGTTCCACCGTCTTGGAAAAGACTTTCTTCTCCGTCGAGTTGAAAGCAAAGTCCGCCACGAAATCCGTAATCGAGAGCTTCAAATCGAGATCAGGGACGGCCTGCTCCTTTTGCCACTCCAGATCGACGGTCTTAAGGACCTTGTCCGTTTCTTTGTCCTTAATATTAATCCGCGCCACTTCGATCTGATCCCAGGAGTCCCCGTAGCTGGATTGATAGAACCAGATACCTTTGTACACGAGGGGGTCGTTGACCGAAATCGTCTTGGTGACGACCGACTGGCCCCCGTCGATGACCGTCAAGGTACTATTGTAGGACTTCACGGACCCGTTCTCGTGATAATCGATCCAGAACTTATCGACCTTGAGATCGAAGTTGCCACGCGGGATGTGATAGGTCTGCCCTTCGAGACAGACCCCGAACTCCTGGAACCCATAGTAGGTGCCGATCAGGCCGCCAATGATGATGACGGTCGCGCTT
>JAPLLI010000092.1 GCA_026387615.1 Nitrospirota bacterium | reverse complement strand
GCGGAAGGCCGGCTCATCCTGGCCGACGGCCTCGCCTATGCGATGCGCTACAAGCCGGCAGCCTTGATCGACATTGCCACCCTCACGGGAGCCTGCGTGGTGGCGCTCGGCCAATTTGCGATCGGCATGTTCGGCAACGATGTGGCCCTCAAAGAGCAGGTGCGGAAATCGGGACAGAAGGCCGGCGAGCGGGTCTGGGAAATGCCCCTGTGGGAGGAATACCTCGAACAGCTCAAGAGCGATGTCGCCGACATGCGCAACATCGGAGGCCGGGGCGGCGGCATGATCACCGCGGCCCTGTTTCTAAGCAAGTTCGTGGGGGACTGCCCCTGGGTACACATCGATATTGCCAGCACGGATTGGAGCGAGCGGGAACGGGCCTACGTCCCGAAGGGTCCCACCGCGATTGGCACGAGACTGCTGTTGCAGTACCTGATTGATCGGAGTCTTTAACTGTGGAACCACAACGCATGACTGTGCGCGACAAAATCGGACAGCTCTTCATGGTCGGATTTCTGGGCACGACGGTGACGCCGGATCTGGCCTCGTTCATCAAGACCTATAAGCCGGGCGGCGTCATTCTGTTCTCGCGGAATCTGGAATCCGTCGAGCAAATCGTCGAGCTGACCAACGAGCTCCAGGCTTGTAGCCCCCATTCGCCGCTCTTGATCGCGATCGATCAAGAAGGCGGACGCGTCTCCCGTCTCCCGAAAGACTTTACGATCTTCCCGCCCTGCGACCTGTTGGGCCGCTGCAACTCGACCGAGCTGGCCTATGCGGCGGCGGCCACCATTGCCAAAGAACTACGGGCCGTGGGTGTGAACATGAATATGGCGCCGGTGCTCGACGTGAACAGCAATCCGGACAATCCGGTCATCGGCGACCGGGCCTTCGGTACTGAGCCGGAGGTGGTCTGTGAGCTGGGCCTCGCGACGGCGGCAGGGCTGCAAGACAACCGGGTCGTGGCCTGCGGCAAACATTTCCCCGGCCATGGCGACACCAGCGTCGATTCCCACAAAGAGCTGCCGGTCGTCGAAGCCGCGAGGGAGCGATTAGAGGCCATCGAGTTCCCCCCGTTCCGCCGGGCTGTGGAGCAGAACGTCGCGTCGCTGATGACCGCGCACGTACTCTACCGGGCCCTCGACAACGAATTTCCGGCCACCCTTTCTCCGGCCATCATCACCGATTTCTTGCGCCAGGAGCTGAAATACGACGGAGTGGTCTTCACCGACGACCTGGAAATGCACGCGATCATCGATCATTATGGCGTGGAGGACGCGGCGGTTCGCGCGGTCCTGGCAGGCTGCGATGTCTTGTTGATTTGCAAAGATCGGGACCGGGAAATCGCCGCCTTCAAGGCCGTGGAACAGGCGGTGGCGACAGGGGCCATCTCCGACGAACGATTGAACCTCTCGGTCTCTCGTATCGCCCGACTCAAACACACGTTTCTGGCCCCCTACCGGCCCGTGACGATCTCCGACGCGAAACTCATTGCCGGCTGCCGAAGCCATCAGGCCTTGTTGCGCTCGATCGAACAGGTCAGGGATCGGTTGCCGAAAGTCGCGACACTGTAGAACGCGAGAGATTGGGCTTCAGCAGGCTGCGGAAAACATGTTCACGCTTCCGCCGGCTGTTCAAACAGGCCGTCCAGCAAGGCCGCAGCGAATGAACGCCTGAACTTTGAACGATGAACGCAGAGCACTGACGCGACAACCGTTTCATCGTTCATCGTTCATCGCTCACCGTTCAGCATTTCTAACGGAGGGATTGTGGCACTGAAAAAAGGCGATATCCTCGACGAATTCAACCGGCACCCGCACTCATGTGGGTTGGTCGTCAAGATCATGGGCGGGGGCGAAGGCTTTGAACAGATCGTCTGTTGCGGCCATGCCCTGACGGAAGAGGACCTGGTGCCGGACGTCGAAGTCGTGCGCGGACGAAAAAAAGGGACCTTGCCTCCTGCGGTCGTGCTCGATGAGAAAAAGCTGTATCCTGATTCCTGCGGCCTGCGCGTGATGATCATCGACGGAGGGGCCGGCTTCACGGAAATTCGCTGCTGTGGCCATGCACTGACGGCCACCTCGATGCGGGACCTTCAATATGGCAAGATGCGGGGGCCTGAACCGGACGTGACGGGACCGGCTGGATCGGCCTAACGGCTTTACAAGGAGGAACCATGCAGCACCGAAAAGAGCTCATGACACGCTGGTGCGGGATCATGGAATGGCTCGACCGTTTGGGCTATGCCACGGCGGGGTTCAGCCTGTTGATCCTGGGCATGTTGATCTTTGTGCATGCCTGGTATGTCTTCGTGGCGGGACAGCTCAATCCCAGCAGCCACATGCAGCTCTTGCCGGCCGGACTGAAGCTGCTGAACGACATTCTACTCGTCATCATTCTGCTTGAGTTGTTCCGGACCGTCATCCGGTTTCTGCAGACGGAAATCCTCGACCTCGAGCCCTACCTTGCCGTCGGCGTCATCGCCTGCACGAGGCGAATCCTCACCGCCAGCGCGGAACTCTCCCATCTGACCGCCATGACCGACACGCAGTTTTATCAGTACCTCATGGACGTGGGCTTGAACGTCACGGTCATCATGGTACTGACCCTCGGCGTCTTCATGATCCGTAAACGTCCGGCGCAATCCCAGACGACGTCGCCGTAGCCCTCTGCTTTTTCGACTCCCTTATTAAAGGGCAAGGAGGCTTGCTCCCTGACTGCGCGCGTCCAACGAGGCCCTTCCGAGGACGCGCGTTGCGCGAGCAAAAGGGAGCAACCTCCTTGCCCTTCGGAGGCCGCGCGTTGCGCGAATATTCTTTTACCACCTCAACCCCAAGGTTCACCCCTAGGAATCCCACTGCGCGCATCGAGCGACCACCGTTTTATCGTGGGGGCTCTGCGAGCAAGGGATTCCTAGGGTTGGACCTTGCCCTCCCCGCACCTCTTATGGCATCATGCCTCCCTCTTGGAGACGGGCATGGCACATCTGCTCGAATATGTCGGCTCTGTACATATCTACCTCGGACCCTACCGCGGGAATCCGATCGCCTTGTATTTAATGCGAACAGACATGACCTGCCAGATCGGCCCCAGGGCCTATCCGTGGAATGACGTAGTCGGCAGTGGTGAGACACCGAATAAAGCGGCTGCTGATTTCGAAGAGAAGTGGAAATCGAAAGGTCTCTCGGCCGATATGTACTCCGGTCCCTCCTGGGAAGGAGGCATTAAGCCGGAGAAGCCAGCGCCCCCCAAGCCTCCCGTGGCTCCCAAGCCAGCAGTAGCCGGAGCGGCCCAGCCTGAAGCCGCCCCCGCTGCCACTCCGACACCTGCTCCAGCCCCAGCGGCTCAGCCAGCAGACGAATCGAACTAACCCGCTCTATTTAGCGTCAATGTTTTGGCGGGTGGCCTTCAAGGGCAAGGCCGGCCAGCTTGCTGTGTTTGAAGCCATATCCCATGTAGACCGCAATGCCGATGGCGCTCCAGACAGCGAATCTGATCCAGGTCACCCAGGGCAGAAAGCTCATCAAGCCCAGACAGGCCCCTATCCCCAGAATGGGGACGACGGGCATGAAGGGAAGGCGGAACGGGCGGGGCTGATCGGGCTTTGTGTAGCGCAGGATCACGACGCCGATACAGACCAGGACAAAGGCAAAGAGGGTGCCGATATTCGTCATGTCCGCCGCGTCGCCGATGGGAATCAGGGCCGCAAGCGTGGCCACGCCGATGCCGGTGATAATCGTCGCGTAATGCGGCGTGCCGTAGCGCGGATGCACGGTTGAGAGCCAGGGACTCAAGAGGTGATCGCGCGACATGGCAAAGAAGACCCGGATCTGCCCCAGCATCATCACGACGAGCACGCTGGTAATGCCTGCCACCGCCCCGATCCCGACAATCGCCGCGCCCCACTTGAAGCCCACCCGGTTGAGCGCTTCGGCCACCGGCGCATGAATATCGATCTGTGACGCTGGAACCAAACCGGTCAAAACCGCGGCTACGGCGATGTAGAGGATGGTGCAGATACTCAATGACGCGACGATTGCGATCGGCAAATCCCGCTGAGGATTCTTGGCCTCCTCGGCGGTCGTCGAAATGGCATCGAATCCGATATAGGCGAAGAAGACGATCGCCGCGGCGGCGCCGACGCCGGCGAATCCCTGCGGCATGAAAGGTATCCAGTTGTCCGCATTCACGGCCGGCGTCCCCACGGCGATGAAAAAGAGAATGACGGCAAGCTTCAAGCAAACAATGATGCCGGTGGCGCGGGCGCTTTCCTTAATCCCGATGACGAGGATGATGGTGACCAATAGCACGATGATGGCGGCGGGAAAGTTGGCCACGCCCCCGTCCGGTCCTCCCGGTGGATGGGTCGCCCAATGCGGCAATTCGATTCCGGCCAGCCGCAGCAGGTTATTAAAATAGCCGGACCAGCCGATGGCGACCGCGACGCAGGCCACGCCATATTCGAGGATCAAGTTCCATCCGGTGATCCAGGCCAGGAATTCTCCCAACGTGGCATAGGAGTACGTATAGGCGGAACCGGCCACGGGAATCATCGTGGAAAACTCCGCATAGCAGAGTGCCGCGAAGGCGCAGGTCAGGCCGGAGAGCACAAAGGACAGAATGATTCCTGGCCCGGCCCCTGGCCTGTGGGCATCGCCGACGATCGCGGTGCCGATCAGGACGAAGATGCCGGTGCCGATGATGGCGCCGATGCCGAGCGCCGTCAGATCCCAGGCCGTGAGGGTCTTCTTCAAACGATGCTGGGGATGATCGGCATCCGCGAGAATATGTTCAATGGACTTGGTTCTGAAAAATCGACTGTTCACCCTACCTCCTCTAGCCGCTGGAATGACGAACGACGCGTCGCGAGAGACGCGTCACGGGTGTCGAACTCGAAGCCGGTGATTTTCTTGAGCATCCTACCTGGTGGCTCGACGGCTGGCGGCGCGCAAAAAGGCCTTGAACAATCGCCGGTGGAGGGGGTGCCGCTCGAAGAGAAACTCCGGATGCCATTGGATGCCGAGAAAAAAGGCATGAGCCGGAGACTCGATCGCCTCGACAATCCCATCGGGGGCCAGGGCGCTGGCCATCAATGACGGCGCAACAACCTTGACCGATTGATGATGGGAACTATTCACCTGCATCGAGCGCGACCGGACGATGCGACGAAGCAAACTGCCGGGCGCGACAGTGACGGCGTGGCTGAGATTGGTCGCAGGAGTCGATTGCCGATGTTGGAGCGGTTTCGCGACCTGGGATGCGATGTCCTGAAACAGACTGCCGCCGCAGGCGACGTTCATCGTCTGCATGCCGCCGCAGATGCCCAGCAGCGGGATCTCAGCCTGTCCCGCCAGATGCACCATATCCAGCTCAAAGCTCGCGCGGCGTTCGCTCACGACCCCGAACGGATACCGTTGTCGTTCACCATACAATGACGGGGGAAGGTCCGGACCGCTGCCGGTGAGAAGAAGCCCGTCCAGTTGCTGGAGGAGGCGCCGTCTTGCGGTCGGGGCGGCGACGAGGGGAAGGACCAGCGGGATACCGCCCAGCTCTTCGATGGCACGAATATAACGCGCGCGCAAAAAATAGGTGGGCTCACGCCCACCCCATTCCTTCCGATCACCGGCGTTGAAGTCTGGTGTGACGCCGATGATCGGTTTCATCGACTAGCGGGCCGAATTCGATGCGCCATTCGAATCAGCAATCCCCAGAAACCGTATCGGCCGATTGCCCTGGAGATGATCCGGGGTCAGGATGTACGTGCCGTAGAAACTCGTGGTCCAGACACTCTTGGTCGCCTCTTCGTTCCCGCCTGAAAACACATAGGTGAGCCCCCCGACAACCCCTCCGCCGATGGCAAAGACCAGCTTCAACGGGAAATACACAAAGTTGGAAATCCCGGCGGCCGCTTGCAAGCCAGCGCTCGACGGGTTGCCTCCGTCGGCGCCCCCGCCCGTGGCGGTCGGTGCAGTCTCCTGACTCCAAGCTGACGGCGCCAGGGTCACGGTGCAGAGGGCCAGGAAGAGACAAACTGCGACCAGCCTAAAACCGGACGTCACGTACAAGCGGTTAGATGATGCGTAGGTATTCACAGGTGATCCTCCTTCTTCGACCAAGCGGGTTGAACGGTAGACGATAGTTGCTGGCACTCACGCGCTCACCCACGATTCAGGGCTATTGGGTTATAACAAATTCAACTCTGATTGCAACCCCCTGCCATGCAAAACGCACGCGTCGCCTATGGGGCGCTGCTGTCTCCCGGCGCCAGATCAAGCTCCGCGACAACGTAGGACGTGAGAAAGTCCCTCCGCCCCAGGACCCGGCTTCGGACTTCATCGATCCACCGGTCCGCCGCAAGACATTGGTTCTCTTGCCTGATGCCGGATTCCAACAATAGGTCCAGCTTGCACCAACAGACAGCCTGGGCCAACAACTCTTGGGCTCGCTCCTCGTACGAGGGACGATCGTCGGCTGCCAGATCGATCAGAGCCTGGGCCAACCAGCGGGAGAAATCAACTTCCCGGCTCAGCGCATCGATCTGGCGTTGCGTGATGTTGACGTCGACCTGAATGCCGCCCTTCCAACTCCGTTTCTTGACGTTGAAGACACAGGAGACCCTGCCCTCCCCCTCCTCCACTGACTGAGGTCCGACAAACAGGGTGACACGGAACTGGGAAGGCTCTGGTGCATGCTCGGCTGCCATGGCGCGCATTGTAGCACGAGCGTCTCCATCTACAGGCCGTCTCATTGACGGCTGGGAATCCCGACGATAAGATGCCTTCCACCATGACCACGGCCCTCCACCAGCGCGTAACCGAAATTCAACAAGCCCTGCGTGACGCCGAGATCGACGGCTGGCTGTTCTACGATTTTCGCGGCAGCGACCCCCTCGCCTATCGCATCCTCCAGCTCGATCCGGCCCTCCATGTGACCAGACGATGGTACTACTGGATTCCGGCGCAGGGCACTCCCATCAAGCTCCTGCATCGCATCGAACCCCGCGTGCTGGATCTATTGCCGGGACAGACAGATTATTACGTGTCGTGGGAGCAGCAGCGCCAGATCCTGGGCCGCCTGCTGACCACTGGCCTCCGTGTCGCCATGCAATATTCCCCGTTGAACGCGGTGCCCTACGTGTCGCGCGTGGATGCCGGCACGATCGAATTGATCAGAAGTTACGGCGTCGAGGTGGTCAGTTCGGCGGATTTGATCCAGACATTTGAAGCGCGCTGGACGGACCAGCAACTCGCATCACACCAGTTTGCCGCGGCGGCGCTCCGGCGCATCGTCGACGAGACGTTCAGTCATGTGCATGACGCAATCGCACAGGGCCGCGCGCTCACCGAATATGGCGTGCAGCAGTTTATTCTGTCCCGGATGCACGATGCCGGAATGATCACCTCGAGCGCGCCGATCGCCGCGGTCAATGCCCACAGCGCCGACCCCCATTATAGTCCGACCGAAGCCGGCTCTATCGCCGTCACCCGCGACTCATTGCTCTTGATCGATCTCTGGGCCAAGCGGGCGGAGACCGGCTCGGTCTACGCCGATATTACCTGGACCGGCTATGTCGGGCAGACGGTGCCGGTGAAACAGCGAACAATTTTCGACTTGGTCCGGCAGGGCCGGGACGCGGCCCTGGACTTTGCCACCACAGCAATCGCCTCCGGCCAGCGCCCCTTCGGCTGGGAGGTCGATCAGGCCTGCAGGCAGGTCATCCAACAGGGCGGTTATGGCGACCAGTTCGTCCATCGCACGGGCCATTCGATCGGCGAAGAGGTGCATGGGAACGGGGCCAACATCGACAGCTTAGAGACGCAGGATACCCGCCGCCTGATGCCACGGACCTGCTTTTCTATCGAGCCGGGCATCTACCTGCCGGGCGAGTTCGGGATCAGAAGCGAACTGGACGTCTACCTCACCGACCGTGAAGCCCTGGTCTTCGGGTTGCCCTTGCAGAGCGAGATCGTGCCGATTTTCTAGCCACTGGCTCTTCCTTGACAGTGCCTCCTACTGGCCGATAGAGTTGATTCGGCTTTCGAAATCGCAGGTTCAACAAGACCTTTGTCAGAACTTAGGGAAAAGGAACGACGCCATGTTTGGTACCATGGGGATCTCGGAACTCATCATTATTCTTGTCATCGTCCTCATCATTTTCGGAGCAGGCAAACTCCCCCAAATCGGTGAAGGAGTCGGCAAAGCGCTCAGAGGGTTCAAGAAAGAGGTCAATGAGATCCCCTCGCCGGAGGCGGTGCAGCCAGACGCAACTGAGCCGGCGCCCATGCACATCCAAACGGTCCAGGCCGCACCAGCCCAGGTGGCAACGCAGGGACAGGCTCCAGCCACGCTGAAACCCACGGCGCCCTACACCCCAGGACCTGAACTCACGCCCGGAACCACCGCCGCCTTGATGTACAACATGGCGGCGCCACCGCAGCCGGTTCGCGCGGCGACATCCGTTGCCACGCCATCAACGGCACAGGGCCAGCAGCCTCCCACAATGGAAGAACGGGCCGCAGCTCCCACACCCATGATGAAGGCGCAGTATCCGCCTCTTCCAGCCGGCGCTCAGGCCAAGCCGGTGGCCAAACGCCCCTCGGCCATCGTCAATAAAGATGCCGTGGCCCGCGTCCAAGCGCAGCAGGCGGCCATGAAGGCGAAAGCCGCGCAACCAGCCGGCGTTTCCCCTGAAGACATGCAAAGCTTGGGGGAAGGTCTGGGCGATGCGCTGAGGACCTTCAAACAAGCCGTCGCCGATGTCCGCAATTCGGTCGATCCTGAGATGCGCACGATCCAAGCCGAAATGGATTCGGCCCAGAAAGAGTTCCAGCAGTCCCTCGAAGCGGCCAAAGAGCTGCCCACCTTGCACGAAGAGCCGCCCAAGCAAGCGTGAGCTGGGGGCAGGCCTTTTTCAGCCTGTTTGAGTTCCGCGCACTGCGTGGCCTCTCTCTCCGCACCCTCGGCGGCTCAGTCGTGCTGTCCCTCCTCTGTTGCGCCGGATGTGTGCAGGACTCGCCCCCTTCGTCGAAGGAACGGACCCTCTCGCTCTTGCTGGAGTTGCTCCACGATGCACAGCCGGAGATGCGGAGGACTGCCGCAGAATCCCTCGGCAAAATCGGCGAACCACAAGCCATCGACTCCCTTCTTCCCCTGATCCACGACCCAGCACCCATCGTCCGCCATGCTGGCGTGACAGCCCTGGGACGGTTGAAGCCCGCAGCTACCGATGAGGTCGTGGTCCTGTTCACCCTAGCGCTGCAGGATCCAATTTTGTCGGTCCGGCAAGCAGCGGTGCTGGCGATCGGCGAGGTCGGACCAAGCCCCCGCCTGCTGGAGCAGGTCCTACACCTCCTGAGGTCTTCGGATGTGATGGTGAGGCGATCAGCCGTAACGGCATTGCTGCAACTTGATTCGAGCCAGTCGATTTCTCTGCTTATCGACGCAGGACGTGATGCCGATGCAGAGGTCCGTCAGGCCATTGCGGCTGCGCTGGGTGAATGGGGAGGGGCGGAGGCTGCTCCGTGGCTGCGAGCCAGTTTAGCCCAAGACCCCTCACCGGCTGTGCGAGCAGAAGCCGCCTATCGCCTCAGCATCCTCGACGATCCTGAGACAAAGGCGGCGCTCAATGACGCGAACGCGAAGGACCCGGACAGTGGAGTACGGCGCTGGGCGAAACGGGGGGCGTAGATAGCCAGGCAGAAACGACTCAACGCATCGAGACATCGAGCCAGCTCTCGGCGAGCCATTCCAACGAGACCATAGAGAGAGTATGTGACGGGTCCAGAAATGAGCGGGAAACGACTCCGGTGCGGATGAAGCGGCGCTAGGCGACCTGGCGGACCGGCTGGAGAGATTTCACCAGTTCCAGTACGCGATTTCTGATCTCGACGTTGATCTCTGTAAAGCGCACGCCCATGCCAGGGCTAAAAGTATATTGATCCGCCTTGGGGCAGACCCACGCGACGAGCCCCTTGGCCGCCAACCATTCTAACGGTTTCTCCGGCAACGAAAATTCGACCGCCAGCTTTGTGCCGACCGGTAACGGGTTGTGGCTTTCGATAAAGAGCCCGCCGCCGCCGATGCCGCCGGCATGACTTTCAAAACGATGCCCCTCCTGGGTCTTGTATTTGACACGAAATGAAAATGCCGTGCGCAGCTCATTTCTGATCTCTCTGGTCACAGAGGGGGCTTGAGAGGCCAGGATCTGATCGATGAGAAATTCCCAGGACAGATTCCCCAACGGCTCGCCATTGACACCGAGCAGGGTAATCACTTCACCGCTTGCGTCCAAGTCGATGGCTTTGCCTTTATGTCGGGGGCTCGAAGATACTGGGTATTTCACGCATCCTCCTCGGTCAAGTGTGACAAAGCAAGTATAGCGCAGCTTTTCATCTTGTCGAGTGAAAGCAAAAAACCCTGCTGGGCCCGACAGGGGCCTGGACAAGGAATGGACGAAAACCCGCCTGGAGCAAGAAGACCGATGCGAGAGGATTTGAATCAGGCCAAGGCGACCCTGACCTGATTCATTGAAGGGGATATGACGGAATGAACAGAGATAATCGAGCGTAATTACAGCAACTTACGCCGTCTTCACGTCCTTATCCTGCTCGAAGATCCTGATGGGAGGATGCTTGCCGAGGATGGCGTCTTCGGTGATGAGGACTTCTTTGATCTGCTTTTGCGACGGGGCGTCATACATCACATCCAGCATCACATCTTCGAGAATCGCGCGCAACCCGCGGGCCCCGGTTTTCTGGATAAAGGCCTTCCGAGCGATCGCGCCCAGCGCCCCTTCCGTGAACTTGAGCTTCACTTTCTCGAAGGAGAGGAGCTTTTCATATTGCTTCGTGAGCGCGTTTTTCGGCTCGGTCAAAATTCGAATCAGCGCCCGTTCATCCAGCTCGTCCAACGTCGCCACAACCGGCAGCCGCCCGACGAATTCAGGGATCAAGCCATACTTGAGAAAATCTTCTGGCTGAACCTTTGCGAACAGCTCGCCGAGCCGGATTTCGTTCTTTCCGCGGACTTCGGCTCCGAACCCCATCGATTTCCGATTCAACCGTTGCTCGATAATTTGTTCGAGCCCGACGAACGCGCCGCCGCAGATGAACAGGATGTTGCTCGTATTGACCTGGATAAACTCCTGATGCGGATGCTTGCGCCCGCCTTGAGGCGGCACATTGGCCACGGTCCCCTCGATGAGCTTGAGCAACGCCTGCTGCACCCCCTCCCCCGAGACATCCCGGGTGATGGAAGGACTGTCGCTCTTGCGGCTGATCTTGTCGATTTCATCGATGTACACGATGCCCCGCTCGGCCCGTTCCACATCGTAATCCGATGCCTGCAGGAGCTTGAGGATGATATTTTCCACGTCTTCACCGACATACCCCGCCTCCGTCAGCGTAGTGGCATCGGCCAGCGTGAACGGCACATCCAAGTACTTCGCAAGGGTCTGAGCCAACAGGGTCTTCCCTGTGCCGGTTGGCCCCAGCACGAGGATGTTGCCCTTCTGCAGCTGCACCTCATCGGTGTCTTTATCCTTCGCCGAGATCCGCTTGTAGTGGTTATGCACCGCCACCGCGAGGATTTTCTTGGCCCGCTCCTGCCCGACGACGTATTGATCCAGGTGGTGCTTGATTTCCACCGGCTTCTTGAGCTTCGAGGAAATCTCTTCCTTGGCTTCTTCCCAATCCTCGGCAATGATGTCGTTACAGAGGTTGACGCATTCGTCGCAGATGTAGACCGTGGGCCCGGCAATCAATTTGCGGACTTCGTCGCGGCTCTTTCCACAGAACGAGCAGCGGAGATGTCGATCCATCTTATCCTGCTTAGCCATGCGCCTTCCCCCTGTTACTTGTCTTTGGTCGCGTCTTTTCCTGCATCGCCAGTCACGGCCTTGAGGAGCTTCGGAGGCCTCGTGATGACTTCGTCGATGAGGCCATATTGCTTGGCTTCTTCTGCCGACAGGAAATAGTCCCGCTCCGTGTCCTGAGAGATCTTCTCCAACGGCTGGCCGGTATGTTTGGCCATGATCTCATTGAGCCGCTCGCGGATCTTCAGGATCTCTCTGGCATGGATGTCGATTTCCGTGGCCTGCCCGGAAAATCCGCCCATCGGCTGGTGAATCATGACCCGCGCGTTCGGCAGGGCGAATCGCTTACCCTTAGTGCCGGCGGCGAGCAAGAAGGCCCCCATGCTGGCGGCCTGGCCGAGGCAGATCGTGTTGATCGGGGGCTTCACGTACTGCATCGTGTCATAAATGCCCAATCCCGCGGTGACGCTCCCCCCGGGGGAATTGACGTAGAGATTGATGTCTTTCTCCGGATCCTCCGCTTCGAGAAACAAGAGCTGGGCAATAATCAGATTGGCGAACACATCGTCGATTGGCGCGCCCAGGAAGATGATCCGATCTTTCAAGAGCCGGGAATAAATATCGTAGGCCCGTTCGCCCCGATTCGTCGTTTCGATAACAATGGGAACCAGCATGCCTGTCGTTCCTTTCCGCTTACAGCCTGTTGAAACCAAGATGCCAGGTCGTCTGCACCGCTCGGTCCTACCCCTGAATCACCGCATTGCGGTAGACAAAATCCAAAGCTTTATCCGCCAGAATTCGGGCGCGCAATTCATCGATGGACTCTTGTCCACCGGCTTTGATCATCTTGACGAGATCCGCCGCCGGCATCTTGAGCTCCGACGCCAGCCGCATGACTTCTGCGTTGAGATCATCCTGCGTGACTGTCAGCCCCTCTTTTTCAGCAATCGCCTCCAAGATCAGGCCGAGCTTCACACGGCGCGCAGCTTCGTCGCGATGCTCCTGACGAAGAGCGGTGAGCACGTCCATGCTCAGCGCGTCTTCACCGCCGCCCTTCTGTTGCTGCTGCTGCACGTGTTGGCGAATGATGGCCTCCAACTCGCGCTCCACCAGAGTTTCGGGAAGATCGAAATGGTGGGTCTCCACCAGCCGCTTAATGATCGTATCTTTGTGGGTATCTTCAATCTCTCGCTTCAGCGCCTGCTCCATCCCGCCCTGTAACTTGTCTTTGATCTCCTGGAGCGTGGTATAGGGGCCACAGTCCTTGGCGAATTCATCGTCTAAGGTCGGCAGCTTCTTCTCTTTCACGGATTTGATCGTCAGCGTGAACACGACGGTTTTACCGGCGACGCGGGGGTCAGGATGACTGGCCGGATAGGGCTGGGAAATCTCGACCGCCTCGCCTTCCTTCTTGCCCAGGACATGCGCATCGATCTGTAACCCCAGGACGGACGCGTTGGATCCGACCTTGTGCAGCTGCCCGTCCTTCTTCGTCCCGTCCAGCGGCGCTCCATCGAGCGTCCCCTGCACATCCAGCACGAGATAGTCCCCGTCCACAACGGTGTGGCCGGCAGGCGCCGCTTCCAAACGCGCCTGTTGCTCACGCAAGACCTCAAGGCCTCGGGCAAGCTGTTCGTCGGTCACGGTCCGATTGTCAGGCTTGAGAGAAATGGGGCTCGGCGCCTTATAGTCCCGCAACTCGATCGTCGGCTTGATTTCGACCGTCGCGGTAAATGTGAAGGGCTCGTCCTTCTTGATCTTGACTCGTTCCAACGGAGGAATTTCCACAACGACCGGGACAATCTTCGCTTCGCGAACAGCCTTCTCGTAATAATCCGGCACGAGGTTCCGGATCACATCCTCTTCCACGGATTTGGAATAGCGCTTTTCCAGCAAGGCCAATGGCGCCTTGCCGGGACGAAATCCCGGGATGTTGACCTGACGGTTCAACTCAACGTACGCACGGGCAAACCGTTGAGTGACCTCCTCTGCCGGCACCTCGATTTTGAGGGCGCGTTTCATCGGTCCGAGCTCAGTCACTTCCATTTTCATAGCTGATCCTACCCTTTATTATAAGAATCCCTACAGGGGCCATGGCGCTGTCGCCGGCCGTCCGTGATCTGGTGCGAGCGGAGGGACTTGAACCCCCACGGTTACCCACGAGATCCTAAGTCTCGCGCGTCTGCCAGTTTCGCCACGCTCGCATGGTGGGGCATGCTGAAGTCGACTTCAACATGATGAGCAAATACGCGAATAAGCTCAATAGCGTTCGTCTTTTGTACCGTTGGATGCCTCCTACTGTCAACCTATCTTCATAAGGTAGAAGGAGCTTGGGGCATGAGCGCGGCACGGCTCCTCTCTATACGTCAGAAACGAACAACAATCGAGGACAGAGGCTGTCCCAAGATGGACCGGGAGCCCCAACAGGGACCCTCCCCCCTTACCCTGGAGCAGTACGTGATAGCACCCAGGTCCTATGAGGGCTATGCTATAATGTCCGTAAGTATGGATTTGACGCTGCGCGACATGATGAGCCGACTCATATCGAACGAACGAAGGTCACAAGCGAGCTGATTCGTCGGTGCCATGCTTGGATCGCCCCGTGAGGCCTGTGTCCCTAAAGGAGGTGCAGGATGCGAGTGTTTCTTCTCTCTATAATCTGTGCGTTGGCCCTCCTGCCTGGGCCGTCCTGGGCCTATCGAGATTATTTTACCACCGATCAAAAGGCGCAACTGGCCAAGATTCAAACGGTTCTCGTCGATGCCATCGCCCTGACCGATCAGGGAGCCATGGATGCGGGTCCGATGGCCAACATCGTGGCTCGACGCCTAGGGGAGCTGGGCTATACGATCGTGCAAGACCGCACAAAGCCCCACGACGCCGTCTTTAAGGTGAAGTGTGAACAACGGAAGACCTGGGAAGGCACCACTCAGGCCGGCGGCGACGCAGACCTGCCGGACGCGCCATCACGGCTCTGGAAAGGGCCAGCTTGTCAACTGACCTATCTGCTGGGAGACCTGAAGATCAAATGGCAACGGGAGCTGCACACCAGCTTTGAGGACGCGGTGACGGCAGCCCAATCCGCGCAGGCCGGAGAGCCTGGCGCCTACGCGATGGTGAAGCTACAAGAGGGATTAGAGAAATACGAGTTCCCGCTGCTGCTCACAGCGGAATGGGGCCAACCGGATCGCCTTCTAAAGCTGCTGGACGCAGCCGACACCAGCCAGGCGCGCAAGGTCAAAATTATCTCGCTGCTCGGGGAGATGCAGGCAGATGAAGCCCTGCCGAGACTGAAACAGGCGCTTCAAGACCGAGACTTGGCGAAGCAGGCCTTGGCTGCGATGGGCAACCTCGGGCGAGAGGGCATTCCGCTGTTAATTGAGATCATGAATACGTCGCCGGATCTTGAGGTACAAGCCGCCGCCGCCAAGGGGTTGGGCCAACTCGGCGGGCTGCATGGAGATGCCTCGGTCGTCTCGCCGCTGCTCACCAAGCTGAAAGACCAGAAAACCGACTGGTCCGTACTCACGGAAGTGGCCTGGGCCTTGGGGAAAATTCCGGACAAACGCTCGATCCAGCCGCTCTATGAACTCGACAGGAAACTCCAGGCCATGCGCGACCCGGAGAACGTGCAGTTGAAGAAACTCAAGGAGGCGGTGTTCTGGTCCATCAAACAATGCGATACTTGGGATCAGTTCAGTTAGGTGGCCAGCCTCGAACCGTACGTCGCCTTCCGAGCCGGCACGATAGACCAGGCCACCCTGACTCTCTCAAGGTCACCTGTGCTTACCGAGACCTGCTCCCTTCGCACAATACCCGGAGGCTCTCATGACCGATTGTTCACGCAGACGATTTCTCCAGCTGACAGCCGCAACCGGTAGTGCCCTGGCTTTCGGTGATCTGGTCAACCAGGTGCTGGGACTGACGGGCAGGCCTCGCGTGGCGACTGCGGGCGAACCAATAAAAATCGGCATCATTGACCCCTTGTCGAGCCCCTACAAGACCTCCTCGATCCATGATGTGCATGGAGCTCACGTCGCAATCGACCTCTATAACAAGCGCGGCGGGGTGCTGGGTCGACCGGTCATGATTCTTGAGGCAGACGATGCGTCGAATCCAGACACCGCCGTGAAAGCGGCGACTAAGTTGATCAAGGAGGATCGCGTCGATGTCCTGATGGGGACCTTCAACGGGGACTGCGCCCTCGCCGTGAGTGCACTGGCGCAGCAGGAAAATAAACTATTCATGGTCACGGGCGCGCATCTCCCTGAGTTAACAGGCGTGGCCTGCAATGCCCAGACCTTCGTATTCATGCCCAATGCCCGGATGATGGCGCAGGCTGTCGCGCCACACATTGCGAAAGCCTACGGGACTCGCTGGCACATGATTACGGCTGCCACCCTCGACGGCAAGGCATCGGCCCAAGCAATGCTGGAGGCGGGCCAGTCCCATGGCGTCGATTTCATCGGGGAAACGGTCACGCCATTCGGCTCGACGGATTTTACGCAAGCCTTCACCGAGGCGAAGGCGAACAATCCCACGACCATCATTCTCAACCTGTATGGATGGGATCTCGTGCATGCCTTGAAGGCCTATACGAAGCTGGAGCTGGCCAAGGAGAAGATCGGCGTGGGCGGCATGATCGCCGGCGAACAGATCGGTCGCCCGCTGGGCTATGCCAACAATGCGGGAATTTGGGGCCTGATCTGGGATCCCAAGATCAACACCGAGGGCTCACGGCGCTTCATCCAAGGCGTGATCGACAAGTACAGCCATACGCCCACGTCACGGTGCTACCTCGGCTACGCGGCAACGATGCAAATTCTTGAGGCGATCCAGCGAGCCGGCTCGACCGACACAGCCCAACTGATCAACACATTGGAAGGGCATGCATTCGATGGGTTGAAGGTCGGGCCCTCGTCCTTCCGTGCGTGGGACCACCAACATGTGCAGGATGTCCTCGTCGGCGAGGCATTCGGAAAAGAACTGGGGCTGGGGCATTATAAGATCCTCGCCACGGTTCCCGGCACTGCCGTCGCCGGTGAGCAGGCACAGAACCTCTGTCGACTCTGAGCCCCAGGGCACTGCCTCGCGGAGAACTGGTCCGCGGCAGCAGCCGTAAGCAAGGCCGGGCGACAGCTCTCTCTATTTACTGACCAAACATCTTATTGAGCTTGGAATCTGCCTTGTCCAGCGCCTCGAACGTTTTGTCGCTGGCCTTCTGACCCGCTTGATCGACTTGGCCTTGCGCCTTACTCACAGCCTTTTGCTTCTGCTCTGCCGCCATGGATTCCGCCTTAGCCTTTTTCTCGGCAGCCAAGTCTTTCGCCCGCTGCTGCTGCTCCGTCGCCGTCGCCTTGGCCTGCGACTTCTTGCCCTCAACCATGTCCGTGGCTTTCCGCTTTTCGTCAGCCACTGTTTGCTGGACCTTGGCCTTTTCCGCCTGAACCGTATCCTTGGTGGCCTGCTGCTCTTGGTTGGCCTGTCGCTCAGCGGCAGATTTCAGGTCGCCTAATGTCGGAACTGGCTGAGTCTGGGCCATGGCACTGGCGTTCACAGCCAAGACGATCGCGGTGGTGATAATAGTGACCAGGATTGCGTTCATTGGGATCCCTTTCTTCTGTATGGGCGGGACAGTCACGGACCAATCCCCTGCCCTAACCATGTACATAAGCCGCACCTGCTACCTTGTGACGCGCACTTCAACGCGGCGGTTCTTTGCTCGGCCTTCCTCGGTCGTATTCGAGGCCACCGGCTTCGCGTCTGCATACCCGGCCGTGCGTGAGGAAGCGAGACCTCCCGCTGCGAGCGCCTTCGCCGCATTGACCGCACGAGCCTCGGAGAGCTCCTTGTTCGTGGGGAACTTCTTTATCAATGAACTGGAACTGCGGATCGGCTGATTATCGGTATGGCCGTCCACCGCAACCTGGTATTCCGGAAACTCTTTCAAGATCGCTCCCACCTGCTTGAGCGCATCGGCTCCGGCCGGCTCAAGCTGGTCTTCCCCTGACCCAAAGAGATAACTGGAGGCGAGGTGGATCAGGAGGCGCTCGCTGTTGAGATCGACGGTGATGTCCCCCTTCTCGATCTGCGGGTGAAGCGCCCGGATCAATCCACGCTGAGCGTCTTTCAGTTTCGTCATCTCGGCAGAGAGTTCGCTGCGCAGGCCGACAAGTTCCTTGTCTCGTTCCGCCAGCTGTCGCTCAAGTTCGGCCATACGCTGCCTGACCGAGGCAAGATCGGCCGCCAATCTCCCCTTGTCGCCGCTAGCGGCCTGGAGGCCCGCCAGCTGAGATTCCAACAGGGCCGCTCGTTGCTGTGCCGCAGCAAGATCGACCGCACAGGCGTTGCACTGACTCAGGTCTCCCGGCGCCGAGGACAGACCGGCCAATCTGGACGCATCTCCGGCTCCTGCACGCAGGGAGGCGATTTCCCGGTCGCGATCGGCCAGCTGCCTCAGCGCTGCCGCCAGTTCATCTCTCACCCGCTGCTGTTCCTTCTCCCAAGCGCTCGGGTGACGGTATTCATAGCCGCCATCGCAGCAGATGGGGGTGAAGTCGAAAACTGAGGCTGAAGCCGTACCGGCTAGCGCGAGAACACTCATCGCGAGAATGGCTACTTTCATTGTGTTCATACGGGTCTCCCTAGATTCGCTGATTGAATAAACTCGCGTCGAACTGTCGTACGTCTCCGGCTATCGACCCAGGGCTTACGGCCCAGGGATCGGTCACCTTTGCTTATCTTCCTATTTTCCCAAGAGCCCTTTCAAGAAGTCCCGGCCCTTCCGTTCTAAGTCCTTCGGATTCGACGAGCCGCCCAGAACGTCTCCGATAGCTCCCTTGAGCTGCTCCTTCACCTGACCCTGCACCTTGCCTGTCAGGGCGTTCACGTCCACTCCATAGGAAGGCGCTTGGGTCGTACCGGCAATCGTCACTGGCACGTTCAATCGCCCTCCAGCAAGGGCCAGCCTTGTCACCGACAGGGATTTCACGATCTTCTGACTCAAGGGTTCCGAGAGCTGCAGGGCGAACTTGAGGTTCAGTGATTGATCGAACCCGACGGTTCCTCCTCCTGTGGCCTGAAAGTCATGACTGTCCATCAGGAGCCGCTGGATGTTGATGATGCCATCTTTAACCGCCAAGTCCGTTTCAGCCGTCGAAAAGACCGTGGCTTTCGGGTTATCCAGCGTGAGGCCCAGCACATGGAGACGCGTCACGGCCTCTTGAATCAGATTCACCCCTTCAATTCTGCCTTGACTCACCCCGATATGGCCCGTTGCCTCCAAGGTCTTCGCCAGATCGGGCAGGGCAAAGCCTCGGCCACTCACGGCAAGCTCAAACCCGGCCGTTCCGCTGGCGGAAATCTGCGAGGAGCCGAGTGCGTCGAGCGCTGGACCGAGCTGTAACCCTTCGACGGTCACTTTCCCGTGGAACGGTGGCGCAAGGCTTCCGGCGGTCACCAGGCCGATCGCCTTGATCGTGCCGCCAAAGAGCTGCAACGAAAGATTGTTCACGCGAATGTCCCGGCCCATGAGCTCGGCAGAGAGTTGTAACCCTTTGATGTCGAGGGGTTTTCGCAACGACAGCTCGACGGGAAGATCCGCCGTATTGAGCATGGGCGCCGCCACACCGACCGTAAAGTGGCTACCGGTTCCGTGACCGGTCACAGCTAGCAGGGACCGACCCATGACCAGGGTCAAGCCGAGATCATGGATTTCAACGAGTTCTTCCGCTGGCACTCCCTGCGGCCCTGGGTACGTAGCTTTTACCGTGACATGAACATCCTTGATCTGGACCGGCTTTGTGAGGGGAACCGCCACCGGCAGATCGGAACTGTTGATCTGGGGGATGGTCACCGTCGCCGCGAGGTTCCCGCCGACAACCGTCCCTTTGAGGGCCATCGCCATCTGACCCAGCCCGAGGTCAAAGCCGAACTGCTTCACGTCGCGCATATCGACCAGCGGGCCAAACGAGCCATCGATTGTCACGGGAATATTATAGGGCAGCAGCGTGGCAGCGAGATGCAGGGTCGGGGTCTCCCCCAGATGCACGGACTTGAGCAAGACCTCAAGGTCGTTGACCCTGTAGGCCGTCGGCTCCGGGGTGGAGTCATCGCGGTACATGACGGTCCCGCCGGTCAAAGATACGCGGTCGACTGCCAGCAGGGCCAGCCATTGCAGTGGATTGCCGGTTGATGGTGATGGAGCCTCTGACGGCTCAGGCGTCGGTGAGGGGGCAGCCTGGGGGGCAGCCCCGATCGTCGACAGGTTCAGCTCGCCCTTGGGGTTCTTGATGACGGAGATAAACGGGTCGCGCAACGTAATCTCTTCAACTTCGACCTTCCGGCTCAGGAGCGGCATCAGCTTCACGCCGACATCCAGCGAGGTGAATGACGCAAACGGACCGGCGCCAAAGGCAGGATCCTCCTGCACCGTGACCCCCGCCACGCGAACGCCGAAACGGGGCCAGATGGTCAGGCGAATGTCCTGCAGGGCAATCTTGCGATTGAGCGATGCCTCGATCAGCGGTTTGTACTGATCCTGGTACTGGGTGAGGTCGACGAGGAAGGGGAGCGAGAGGATGACCCCAGCCAGGAGAACGACCAGGACGCCCAACCAGACAAAAATCTTCATACCCCCACCTCTCCTTGAATTCCCTGCAGTATAGGAACGGGAAACCGGGAGGGTCAATGCCATGACAATGAGGCTGGTTCTTACCTTGCCGCTCATCAGACCGCGTGTTAAGATGCCGGCTCGCGAAAATCGGCGCGGAGAGGTGCGAGAGTGGTCGAATCGACATGCTTGGAAAGCATGCGTCCCAGCAATGGGACCGTGGGTTCAAATCCCACCCTCTCCGCCAAAACACAAGACGGCAACAGTAAAAAGTTAAAAGGCAAAAGTTTCCGTCAAACGCACCCTCTACTTTTTCCTTTTTACTTTTCACTTCGAGTACGGGGCTGGGCCCTGTGCAACAGAACCCTGTGAACCCCGCCAGGTCCGGAAGGAAGCAACGGTAAGCGGTCAGTTCTGTGTGCCGCAGGATCACCTGGCCCCACTTAATTTATCCGTGAGGCGTGAAACGTGAACCGTACGACGATGCGAACTCTCAGGGCCATGCCTCTCAACGTTTCACCTCTACCGTTTCACGTCTAACGTCTTATGGACTACCAAGTCTCCGCCAGAAAATACCGGCCGGGCACGTTTGATGACGTGATCGGACAGCCCCACGTGGTCCAGACCCTGATCAACTCCATCACCACACAACGCATTGCCCAGGCCTACCTCTTTTCCGGGACCCGCGGCGTGGGGAAAACCACGGTCGCACGAATTCTCGCCAAAGCGCTCAATTGCGAGCAGGGACTGACCGGCACACCCTGCGGCACCTGTTCCAACTGCCTCGAGATTGCGCAAGGCACCTCGGTCGACGTCATGGAGATCGACGGCGCGTCCAACACGAGCGTGGACGATGTGCGCGAAATCCGCGAGAACGTCAAATTCGCCGCATTTCGCGGGAAGTACCGGGTCTACATCATCGACGAAGTGCACATGTTGTCGAACTCCGCCTTCAACGCGCTGTTGAAGACCCTGGAGGAGCCGCCCCCGCATGTGGTGTTCATCTTCGCCACCACCGAAATTCACAAGATTCCGGCGACGATTCTCTCCCGCTGTCAGCATTACAACTTTCGTCGCATTGCCCGAAGCGAGATCGTCGAACGGCTGCGCCATGTGGTGGACCAGGACAAGATCGTGATCGAGGAACGGAGCCTGATGGCCCTCGCCCGGGCCAGCGAAGGCAGTATGCGCGACGGGTTGAGCCTGCTCGACCAGGCGGTCGCATTCGGCGGCAAGACGATCGTCCATGCGGACCTGGAAGCCCTCCTGGGAGCCGTGCCCCAGGAACTGGTTCGCGCCCTGATTCAAGCCATCATCTCGCAGGACAGCGCCCCGGCGCTGCGCGTACTGGCCCAGCTCTTGGACCAGGGGCACGACCTGAGGGCCTATTGTGCGGAGGCCGTTGAATACCTACGGAACCTGTTAGTGGTGTCAGTGGTGACCTCGCCGCACGAATGGCAGGGCCTCATCGAGGCCTCCCAGGAAGACTTAACCCAGATGGCCGTCGATGCTCGTGCATTCTCGCCGGAGCAGTTGCAAGAACTGCTCGCAATTTTCACACAAGCGGAAGACTCGCTCCGGCTCAGCGCCCATCCCCGGTTCGTCCTCGAAACGGCAGCCGTGCGCGCCACGAGGCTGCTCCGTCGAGCAGAGGAGAAACCCGCGCAAGCGGTGCAGCCAGCAGCGGCGCGCCCGCCGCTCCCGGCTCCCGTGCGCACCAGCCAACCGGTTCCACCGGCTCGCTCCGTAGAGGCGCCCGCCTCGCGACCGACGCCTCCTGTGCCGGCCCCTCCGACTCCATCGAGTCCTCCTCTTGTCAGGACTGCGGCGCCCGTACGGGCCCCCCTCACGCCTCCCCCGGACGTCCGGCCTCCTATCGCAGCCGCTGTGGCGAACAAAGCGTTGCCTTCGGTCTCGCCTCCGGCTGAGGCCGGACGCCCTGCCGTGACGCTCAACTGGGAACAGGTCCAAGAGGAAGCGGCCAATGCCTCTTCTCGGATTGCCGCCTTTCTGGAACGAGGCCGGTTTGTCGGCATGGAGGGCCATGTCGTAACCATCGGGTTTGCCAAACAGGAGATGGCGGCCCGAGGGATGATCGAAAACCCTGACAATATGGCAGTGATCGCCTCGATCTGTGAGCGACTGAGCGGGCAAACAGTTCGGCTACGGATTGTCGAGTTGACAGAGTCGGATCCTCCGGGACAGACAATGGCCCAGCTCAGGGCGGCGAAAGAAAAAGAACAGAAGCAGGTCCTTTTCGAGGAGGCACGGGCGCATCCGGTCGTGAAACAGGCCCTGGAGATGTTCGGGGCCGAGCTCGCGGAGGTCCGGCCATTGTCCAGCCAGAAGGAGATCGAGACATGAAAAACCCGTTAGCAAATATGGGAAATATTTTGAAGCAGGCGCAGGCGATGCAGGCGCAAATGGCGAAGGTGCAGGAGCAGGCTTCAGTGAAAACCGTCACCGGGACAGCCGGCGGAGGCAGCGTGACCGTCACGGCCAATGGCGCGATGCAGCTGCTCGGCATCGTGATCGATCCCGAAGTTGTGAAAAGCGGCGACGTGGAGATGGTGCAGGACCTGGTCATGGCGGCCTCGAACGACGCCCTCCAGAAGGCGCGCGAGATGATGGCGCATGAGATGAAGGCCGTCACCGGCGGGATGAACGTCCCCGGTCTATTCTAGCGGACGAGTATATTTATTATGGCAGTTGATCAGCAAGGACTTCTCGCGCGGTTGGTGCGTGAATTGGTTCGCCTCCCCGGCATCGGACAAAAGACGGCGCAGCGATTGGCCTTTCACGTGTTGAAAGCCGAGCGCGAAGAGGCGCTCCGCTTGGCCGACGCCATTCGCGCCGTGAAGGATGGACTCTCGTTTTGCCGCCAATGTCGGAACATTGCCGAAGGGGAGCTCTGCGAGTGCTGCCTCGCCCCCAAGCGGGACCAGACGAGAATCCTCGTGGTGGAGGAACCGAGTACGACCTATGCCATCGAGCGGGCCGGCGCCTACCGCGGCCTGTACCATGTGTTGCTCGGGGCCTTGTCTCCTCTGGACGGCGTTGGACCGTCCGATATCAGGGCCGAGGAATTGGTCGATCGGGTCAGGCTCGGAGGCATTCAGGAAGTGATCCTTGCGACGAGTCCGACGATCGAGGGCGAGGCAACCGCCATCTATTTAACGAACCAGCTGAAACCTCTTGGCGCCAGGGTCTCCCGTATCGCCTATGGCATTCCGGTCGGGATGGATATCGAGTATGCCGACGACGTGACGCTGCTCAAGTCGATTGAAGGCCGTCGAGACCTGTAGCAGAACGGCCGCTCGCCGCGAGTGAGGCCCCGTCCCATTGACCCCCCTCCAGGCCCCTGCTATAGTCCCGCACGTTTCAGACAGTTTTCCCACTAAGGTAGGTTGCGGCATGAAAGCAAACCCTTCCGCCAAGCGCCTCTCACCCGTTCCATCAGCGCCTCGTTCTGTCTCCGTCACGCACAAGGCTGAAATCAAACCAGCTGCCACCGAAGGAAAGTATGACGCGATTCGTCATGACCTGGAGCAGCAGCGGCGGGCCATCTTGGATGAGGCGGTCGAAGGCCTGGCCAAGTCAAATGGTCAGGAGGCGCTCCCGGATGTCAGCGATCAGGCCTCCGCGGAGGCAGATCAGAATTTTTCAATACGGATCCATGAGCGTGAGCAACGGCTGGTCAAGAAGATCGATGAAGCGCTTGAACGGATGGATCTGAACACCTATGGCATCTGCGAGCGCTGCGAAGAAGAGATTCCCTATCCGCGGCTCAAAGCCCGCCCAGTCACGACCCTCTGCATCGGCTGCAAAACGCTCGAGGAACAGGAAGAGAAGATCCGGCGGTAGCCGTGAGATCTTTTCTCTCTCGCCGTCGCAGGCGGCCCGAACAGTTCGTCCCGCATCGCCGCAACGAATCGCTCACAGTGGTCTTTCCGCGCCGGCTCGTCGACGTTACCCTTTGAACGGCCTGGATGAGGTCCCCACTGCGCGCGTCCAACGAAGGCTTCCTCAAGCCGCACGTTGCGAGCGCGCGAGGGACTCACCGGGCCATTCCTCTCCCTACTAATGCTTGAGCGCCGCGACTCGCTGTTTCACGAGGGCGATGCGGCCGGCTTCCTCGGGGACCCCCTCGACCAGCGCGAGATAGGTCTCATACTCCGAGATGGCTCGCTTGGGATTCGTGGGCGCGTAGGCCTCTGCGAGGTTGTAGCGGGCGATGGCGTAGTTGGGGCGGAGGATGACGGCTTTCTCGAAGGAGGCGAGCGCATTCGCCTTCTCGCCCAGCTTACTGTACACCGTGCCGAGGTTGTTCAGGATTTCCGGGGCATTGGGCCTAATGGCTAACGATTGAAGCAACTCTTTCTTGGCCTTCTCATGTTGCCCCTTCCCCTCCCATGCCAGGCCTAGCTTGTGATGCGCTTCCGCCTGCCACACTTTATTCGTAAACCCGCTCGCGATCGCTTTCTGATAGGCCGCAGCCGCGATCTCGTAGTTCTGTGACCCGCAATAGGAGAGCTGTGCCGTTTGGCCGCGCGCAAATTGCTGGAGCGAGAGGAAAGGCTCCTTATCCTCCGCGCCCTGACTATCGAGCTGTTGCCCGGGCTTCTGGCCTCTTGGCTGACGTAGCCGTTCCAGAAACTCCCGTCGATAGGGTGAGAAGAGGCGCACATAGGGATCGATCGTCACAGAGGCCTGGAGCAACGAGGGCTCCTCGCGCGAGCCGAGGACGAGATATTGCGTCGTCGTTTTCTCATCGCCCGTTTCATAGAGAGAACTGGACTCCATGCTGGTCTTCGAGGACAGATTGGCCACATTGAGATAAAACTCCAATGAGGGCTTCAGCAAGGTTAAGGTAGTCCGGAGGACCGGGTAGGGGTTCAAATCGAGCCCGGCTGGAAAGGTGAAGAGCGTGCCGACCAGGATCCCGTCTTCATCGAAAAAATAGGACTCGTCCCCATGGGAGGGGCTTCTGTCGGCTGGCAGCAGCAACTCCTGTCCATTCCCCCAAGCCTGCGTCTTCAAGGTCGATGCCGGATGGGTCTTAAGGAAGTCGGACTTCGCCGCACAGAGGGCTGTGGACTTCAGGAGGACCAGATCGCTTTCAGAGGGAGGGAGGTTCGATGGTGGAGCCGCCGTTTCACAGGCGCTCAGCAGGAGACTTAACCCCAGCAGACAGACCGGCCAGGGCCAACGGGACGCCGCGCTGGACGCTCGACTGTCATGGAAGTTCTCACTCACAGCAGGAAGCATACACGAAAGGTGTTGGGGGTTGCCAACCAGGCAATAGCACGACGCCCACACTCATGAAGAGGCGGGCGTCTGATCGAACATCATTTCGTATGAAACATTATCGTCGCTGGGCATCCAACATGGCATCTTCGGATGTATACCCGAAAATATAGGGCAACTGGCTGGTGAGCGAGTAAATCGGCCTGTTGATCAAATAATCCAACGCAACGCCGGCTGGGTGCAACGCAAAGCCGGTCCAGCGCCAAGGATTATCGCTGGGAGTTGCTCCCGCCGCGACATCGCTGTAGACCAAGGACGTAGGGTCCATCACACTGTAAATGCTGGCAGGAGCCGTATAGCCCCCTCCTGCATCGACGAGCATGTGCTGCTGGCTATTCTCCGCACAACCGGCCGAGGTAACCAGAAGGAAAATTCCCAGGCCAAGAATTGTTGTCTTCATCATGATCCTCGCTTTCGCTACGGTTCAGAACCCACGAGAGCTCGACATGTTAAAGTGTAGCCGACCCCTTCCGTTCTGTCCAGGAACGGAGAGGGATTGGGCAACCCTCTGAAAATCATGGCATGGAGGATCGGGAGGGACGTGGTGGGCGATACTGGTATCGAACCAGTGGCCTCTTCCGTGTGAAGGAAGCGCTCTACCCCTGAGCTAATCGCCCACAGATTTTGAAGTCTAGCATGGGGTCATAAATCGGATCAACCGGGAACGATGGCGTCACAGGCGATCCGATCAACACACACGGCTTCCCTCCTGTCGCCGCCGGGCCACTCTCAGCGCGCCGTCGCCTTGACATCGCTAAAACACGGTTCCTACAATGCCCTTCCCTCACCTTTTTCCCACGGAGTTCCACTCGCATGCGCGACGACATTGTCATTATCGGCGGCGGTCTGGCCGGATCT
>JAPLLI010000173.1:821-1867 GCA_026387615.1 Nitrospirota bacterium | reverse complement strand
GTTGGCGTAGTCGCCATTCGATGAAAAGGTATAGAAACGGGCTGGCTGCCTTGGTCAACTCGCTAAAGGATGTTGATTGAACTGGCTTTTCGAGCCGCCTGACTCACACCAGTTCAACTGATACGCGAACCAAGCGCACGCTCGACACGCCGGATCGCCTCAACTGGATCAGCGCCAGTTGCGCGGCACCACAAGATTACCTCCACGAGGTCAATCCGCCGAGCGCCGGTCTCGATCTTTGCGATCGTGGAGGGGAGTCTTTTAAGGCGCTTAGCCAAGCCGCGCTGAGTCAGCGCTGCGGTCGCACGGCTGTCCCGCAGATGGCGACAGAGTTCGCGATATGCGGGGTCGTGCTGAGGTTTCGGGCGTCTTGCTTCCACTAGGGAAGCACGTTA
Organism: Nitrospirota bacterium; assembly: GCA_026387615.1. Taxonomy (GTDB): domain Bacteria; phylum Nitrospirota; class Nitrospiria; order Nitrospirales; family Nitrospiraceae; genus Palsa-1315. The sequence continues at coordinate 1,472 of JAPLLI010000173.1, read as the reverse complement.
GTCTGATGCTTCTGCGCTTCCTCATTGGAAGCGATGTACGCGTTAAGCGCGGTACTGTCGGCTGCACTCAGAGCTTAAGGACACTTGAAGGACCCAACATGGTTAGACACGCAACGCCCCGAGCAAGGTTTGTCCGAGGAAGTGTGCCAAGGGACGTCTACGTCAACCCGATGGCGCTGGGGAAGATCAGTGGCGGCGAGGCACCGTCTCCAACCTCACGAAATAAGAAGAGGAAGCAGAGATCCCACCGATCCAAGAAACTTGCGGGCAAGAGTGCTTCCGGGATGAAGCGACTGGTGGTGAAGACCGCTGTGAAGAACTCAGGGCAGACAGATTGCAGCGTCATGCCCGTAGTCACGTCCATGAGCCAGCAATCAGTCGATCTACTCAAGATATCGGAAGGTGCGGGTTCGAGCCGAAGCATCGCCGATGACCGGGTCTCGCCACGCCCCCCAACTGACCCCACTGATCGAGCCAAGCTCACGCTCGCGCGAAACAATTTGATTGCGGTCGTTGCTGACCATAAATACCAGATTGACAGCTTAGAGACGGTCACAGCCGACGACTTGACGATGTTCCGAGGCACCTATCTGGTGAGAGATGTTCCAGCCCGGATGGGTTTGTTGGAAGGCCCTGTCGGGGAGGCACGGG
>JAPLLI010000173.1:0-809 GCA_026387615.1 Nitrospirota bacterium | reverse complement strand
CAAAGAGAAGGACACCGCTGTGCAGGTCGCGCGAGAGATGCTGCGCGAGCATCTCAATGCACGATTCGCTGGAGGAACGAGGCACTCGGGATTCAAAGATGTTCGGAATGCAAATCGAGTGGTTGACAAGTATGTGGCTTTCGTTGAGCGACATGGATATGCCGCACTGGCCGAGTATCTGCGATACGTTATCAGCAGGAAGGCATTGACGGCTACGTTCTGTGCAGGCGGCAAATGGGCTGTTTATGGAAAGATCCAAATCCATCTGGGGCAGGCGCTCTATGAGTCATTTGATCGCACCAAGGGATCGGCTCGGTAGGGGTGTCGCGAGCGAATTGCACCAGCGACTGCGCACGTTCCAGAGTGGCCATGTGGATGTGATGCATGAAACCGAAGCAGAAGAAGCGCATCCTGGCGAAAGAGGCTCGTCGGCAAGGTGCCACGAGTCGGAGGCAGGCGATGCGCGCGTGGCTTGCGGCTTGGGGCATGGAAGAGCTTTGGCAGGCATTGCCGCAATCGCTCCAGGAGTCGCTGGTCGCACACCACTGGCCAAAGCCGGAAGTGCGATTTCTCGGGGAGCCCAAGTGCGGCGACATAATGGAGGCAATGCGGCATGAGATTCTGGAGGCGTGGGTTGGTGCCGAAGTCGTGCCCAATGAATCGGACCTGTGTGGGATGCCTGCGATTAAGTGCCTTACCGCCTTCTGTCCCTTCGCGCAAGCATTTCACAAGAAGTGCTCTGTGCCTGGGGTGGATGAGAACGTCAAGCGGGCCGCTGATTTGTTGCTGGGATTAGCAGGCGGCATCGA
>JAPLLI010000047.1 GCA_026387615.1 Nitrospirota bacterium | reverse complement strand
TGAGCTCCGTCAAATCGGCCGTGGCTCTGGTCAGGTGTACTTTCCCGGAGAAGCCATGTTTCTGGAGCATCGGCAAGGCACCGGAATGGTCGACATGGGCATGGGACAGTAAGACCGCGTTGATCGAATGGGGATCGAAGCCCAAATCCTGATTCTGGCGAAGCGCCTCCTCTCGGTGCCCTTGAAAGAGCCCGCAATCCAGCAACAGCTTGCATCCAGGCAGTTCGACCATGTGACGGCTGCCGGTGACCGATCGTGCTGCGCCGTGAAAGGAGAGCTTCATAGGGGAGGCACTCCGTGGTGACGCCCGATCAAGGTCCAGGCTTCCTCTGCCGTTTCCGCATAGTGAAAGAGCTGCAACTCCTCTTCTCCGATCAGCCCCTCCTCGATCAGCATCTTCCAGTTGATCAACCGCTCCCAAAAGGCCCGCCCGACGAGAACGATGACCACATGCTGGGCCTTGCCCGTCTGGGCCAACGTCAGCGTTTCAAACAATTCATCGAGGGTGCCGAATCCTCCAGGGAACGCCACTAGCGCCTTCGCCCTGATCAAAAAATGCATCTTACGAATAGCGAAGTACCGAAACTGAAAACAGAGCTCTGGCGTAATATAGGGATTGGGGTGCTGTTCATGGGGCAAGGTGATATTGAGGCCGATGGATTTGGCCTGCACGTCGGCAGCCCCGCGATTCGCCGCTTCCATAATGCCGCCGCCACCGCCGGTCACCACGACATAATCACATTGCCCGTCCGTTTGGCAGGTAGAGGAGACGAGGCGGCTGAACTCACGTGCGACGTCATAATATTTGGACAGGTCGAGCTGCCGCCTGGCAATGGCCACGTTCTGTCGATAGAGAGGGTCCGCAGGGGATCGCGCGGCCGCCTCCTCCTTCAGTCTCAGAGTCTCTCGGGCGGCAGTTGGTTCTTGAAGCCTGGCGCTGCCGAATACCACAATTGTCGATCGAATCCCCTGCTCACGCTGAATCAACTCAGGCTTGAGGAGCTCGAGGCCGACCCGAACCGCGCGCAGCTCTTCACGTTGAAGAAATTCCGTGTCGCGATCGGCAGGAAGATAGGCGGAGGATCGTACGTCTGCTTTAGGGGAATCTGAATCAGGAGGTGAAGTCATAGCGCGATTATAGCTGGCATATAAACATCCGGCAATTCGCAATGTGGCGCGCGCGGCTCATCTAGGCTTCGTTCGGGCGATCCTCTAGGTCCTGTGCGCGGGCGAGCACGAAGTCCGTTTCAAAGATGGCATAGGATGACGGAGCGAGTCCCACGCGGCGATACACCGCCTGGGCAGCCTGATTGCTCGCCTCGACATAGAGGCGAACCCCGCAGACGTTCTGGCTTGTCTTCGCGCTGGCCATGACGGTTTCATGCATCCGGCGAAAGACGCTCTGGCGACGCCAGGCCGGGTCGACATACACGCTTTGGATCCACCAAAAGACGCCGTTACGCCAGTCGCTCCATTCATAGGTGATCATCAGCTGCCCCAGCAACTGACGCTGGCCGGCCTGCTCCAGTTCGGCGACCATGAAAAACCCGCGATCCGATGATTCAAGAAGGGCCAAGGTTCCGTCATACAGGCGGCCTGGATCGAGTTGGCGATGTTCCGTTTCCAGCGCCATCGCTGCGCTGAACGAGGCAATCAGAGCTGCATCGTCCGGCCTGGCACGTCTGACTGTGAGGTGATCAAGTATCGACATAGGGGTTAGGCCATGGTCTTCGGAGCTTGGAGCCAGCCGGCTGCCGGCTTATAGAAACCGGCGGTAAACTCCATCTTCATGGCCTCTTCCGCCGGCAGATTGATCGGACGGACTTGTGACTGTGGGATAAACGCGAGGAAGCCGGTAAAGGGATGGATGGCCGTGGGCACGAATATCATGAGCAGGCTGGTGGCTGGTGCGACTTGCAATGATGGCGGGGCCACTCCCATGACCAGTCCGATCGCCCAAAGACCGTCTCGCGGAAAGGGGAACGCCACCACGGTGCTGCGCCCAAAGCGAGTCCGAAAATTCAAGAGATCCGTCATCCCCTTCAGCGTGACATAGACACTGCGGACCAGGGGAATCTGCGCAATCCACCGTTCCGCCTGAATAATCATACGCCGGCCGATCACATGGGTGGCGATCGCCCCGACCAACACCACCAGGAGCAGAAACACCACGAGGCTGACGCCAGGCCTTTCCCTGGCTCCGATATTCCAAGGGAGATCCTGAATCAGACCATTGAGGGCGTGGAATAAAGTCGAAAAAATTAAAACGGTCACCCCGGCTGGCACCAGCAGCAATAATCCCGCCAAGGAATATTTCCACAGATTCTTTGACATCGCCCGGTCTGTCCCTCTCGATAATGAACGCGCCGCTAGTGTAGCAGAAACCGCTAAGTATATTGAGCGTCCTGGCAGGACTTGATCTCCTCGATCTCGGCGATCTATTCTAGCCAGACATTCGTGGTACGACTCATAGGGAGGGGCATCGTGGCAGAACATACGGAAACACATCGACCGGTCAATATCGACAAGGATCTGCTGGCGATTCTCTGTTGCCCCGAGACCAAACAGGTCGTGCGCGTAGCGGAGGCAACGCTGATTGCCAAGCTGAACGAAGCGGTGAGCCGAGGGCAGTTGAAAAACAAAGCCGGCAAATCCGTGACTGAACCCCTCGATGGAGGGTTGATCCGACAGGACCAGAAGATACTCTATCCCGTCCGAGAAGACATCCCGGTCATGCTGATCGAAGAAGGCCTTCCTCTGGAAGGCATCCTCTAACAAGACCCCCTCACCAGCCGACCGTTCTGCCCGTCCTCAGGCAAGAAGAAGCCCGCAGGACACAGATTGTCTGCGGCAAGTCCTGATCACGCGGACAATGTCTATTGATTGTCGGTCTTGGATCCCGTCGACGTCCCGCAGTGCTGACAACGATATTCGTACAGATTGCCGGTCGGGAGCACGAGGAGAAGTCGCTCGCGTGTCGGGGTTGCCACTCGGCACTGAGGGCAGTAGAGCAAAGATGCGTTGAGAGATTTGAACTGGTCTGCCTGTCCAGGAGGGCCGGGCCTCGGCGCGCGAGACATCCCGGATGATACGCCTGGCGGCCATGCCGGATTGGCTGACTTACGCGGAGGTCCTTGCATAAAGAAATTGTACGCAACGGAACTGGTGGCGGTCAATGCCTGGAGCCGTGGTTCGTGACCGGCTTACCATGAAGAACTTGACCCATTCTTCAATGGGAGCTTGGGGGAGGGCCGGAGCAATTTCCAGGCTCCCCTTCCTCCCTGCACCACAACGTACACGGCCAACCCGCTCAGCAAACCATAAAGCCAGGCCGTACTCCATGGCCATAGGCCTGGGGCATGCAACACGAAGCCGAGGGCGATGTGGCCCCCAACTCCCATGCACAACGCGAAAACAATCCATTCTCGCATCATCGTAATGGCAATCCACGCATCAAGGGAGGCGGTAGATGAAGCTGGTACAGAAACCAGGAATTGAAGACGGAGCGCTAAATCGCCGGCGTCTTGGCTGATTCAATTTCCGTTGCTGTAATCAGACTGGAGAGATAATC
>JAPLLI010000161.1 GCA_026387615.1 Nitrospirota bacterium | reverse complement strand
AATATTATCACCCTTACCTCTGGAATGGCTGGCGTGACGGATGATAGTACGACCGGCACGGGATCGGTTGTGGTGACAGCACCAGCCGGCAACACTTTAGCGGCAGGGTTAAATTTGTTGGGGAAGTTGGTCGGGGGGGCTGCGATGACCACGTTGCCCTATACACCGGGCGCCGGCGATCAATCGTTCAAAATTGATCTCAACGATGGGAACGGCGTGCAGGCCATTACGCTTGCAGGTGGTCCCTATGCTGCCCCTGGGACAACCCTTGCTGCAGCCATTCAGGCGGCGGTTCGCGCCCAGGCTGTTTCCAGTACGGCCAGCGCCGGCTTTACTGCCACAGCCGCGGCCAGCGTTTTGACCTTTACCTCCGGGGCAGGTGGTGCCATCGCTGTGACGGCAAATGGCGTCGACACGTTAGCCTCAGAATTGAAAATGTTGGCTGCGAGCACTCCCACATCATCGGTGGCCACCTCGACGACTGGTACGGACTTCACCCTCACCAATCCGACCGGGACCTCGAACTTCTCGACCTCCATGACCGTGTATGATTCGCTCGGAAATGGCCACCTCCTGACGACATACTTTACTAACGTCGGGAGCAATACTTGGAACTATAACGTGACGGCCAACAGTTCAGACGTGGTGACGGCTAACTATAATTCGGCTAACATCGATGCCACGCTGGGGATCACCAGGGTGGGGGCCGGGAGTTTGACCTTTGGCACGAACGGTACATTGGATCGGGAGAGCAATGTCATCCGGTTCAATAATAATACGGCGGCCGGTACAATCGGGGCTGCGGCGGGACAACTCAATGTGGACTGGAACGGTGCGACGGCCAATCAGCTGATCACCTATAATTTCGGCACTAGCGTGACGACGGAGGGCGGGAATGGATTGGACGGCACGACCCAGTTCGGTTCACAATCGGCAGTGGTCCAGTTGACGCAAGATGGTTATGCGGCCGGTTCGCTTCAGGCCTTCTCGGTGGACGGGAACGGTATCATCAATGGACGGTTTTCTAACGGTCAGTTGAGAGCCTTGGCTCAAGTGGTGTTGGCGCGATTCCCTGACCCGCTGGGTTTGACCAGAACCGGGAACAATACCTTTGCGCAGTCCGGCAACTCAGGGCAACCGGTGACGGGTGTGCCGGAGAATGCAGGATTGGGCAAATTGAAGTCCAATACCCTGGAACTGTCCAATGTCGACTTGGGTGAAAGTTTTATCGATATGATCGCGGCCCAGCGTGGCTTTCAAGCCAACTCCCGCGTGATTACGACTTCCGACGAGATTCTCCAGGAACTCGTCAACCTCAAGCGGTAGATTGTCCCATAGGGGTCATGCGCCGTGAGGCGCATGACCCCTCTCCCTTCTGTCTAGCCTCACAACCCTCCGTAAGAGGAGGGCCTCGTCAGGTATTTGGCTCCCGGCCATCGGCCCCCGTCAGGATTTTGACATCGTCAATCGTCTGGCGGGCAGTCCGCTCACTGATCCTGGTTCCTGCACCATCACACATTGATTTCCCGCATCTGGCGTAGCATTTCGCGCACGATTTCTATGATAGCGGTCGAGGTTGCGCTGGCACGGGCATTGCAGCCTCCCTGTTCCTGTCACCGTTCGACCTAGGAGGATTTTATGGCAGATGCACCAGCCGCCGACGAAGATGTGAAAGCGCCGGCACCACGGGTGGCCGTAGTGTCGATCAAAATGGTCATTATCATTGGAGCGGCCGCACTCCTGCTGGGTCTTGGCGTGGCCTTTGCCTTGTTCAAGATGACGTCAGGAGATGGGGCGAAGGCCAAATCTGAGGCCAAGGCGGAGGGGGAAAGCCACGACGCCGCCAATCAGTCAGCGGAAGGCGAGACGAAGGCAGGCGCGGTCAAGGGGAATGGCCCAGGCGTGATCGTTGATATGGAGCCCTTCATCATCAACTTGGCCGATGTGCAGGAAGTCCGCTATCTGAAAATCACGATCAAGCTTGAGGTGGAGAGCCAGGAGGCCTCGCTCCAGTTGGCCGGCCGTAACGCGCAAATGCGCGATTTGATCCTGGTGCTGTTGAGCAGCAAGGACTCCGCCGCCATCAGAACGACCCAGGGAAAGTTCCAGTTGCGCGATGAAATCACGCAACGGGTCAACGGGTTGCTGTCGAAGCCGGCCGTGCGCACGGTCTATTTCACCGATTTCGTCGTGCAATAGGTCGCAGTTAGTCTTATGGAAAAAATTCTCTCCCAAGACGAAATCGATGCGCTCCTTAAGGGAGTCGTATCCGGCGAGGTGGAAGCCAAGCCGAAGGCCGAAGGGCCGGCCGAGGCGGGGGCCAAGCAGTTCGATCTGTTCAATCAGGAACGGATCATTCGCGGGCGTATGCCCACGCTCGAGCTGATCAACGATCGCTTCATTCGTCGCCAAGCCATTTCGTGGAGCGCGACGTTGCACGATCAAATCGAATTCGCGGTCGTCGGCACGCAAATCATCAAATTTGGCGAATTTCTCAAAAAAGTTCCCATGCCCTCCTCGATGAACGTCTTTCATATGGAGCCGCTCCGCAGCAACGGGTTGTTTGTGCTGGACGCGTTTCTGGTCTATTTGATCGTCGACTTCTTTTTTGGCGGCAAAGGGCAGACGCACGTTAAGCCGGAAGGCCGGGACTTCACGCCGATCCAGTTGCGCGTGATCAAGAAACTGGTTCAGCAAACCTTCCTCGACCTTGAAAAGGCCTGGGAGGCGCTGATGCCGGTCAAGATCCAGCATGTGCGATCGGAAAGCAATCCCCAGTTTGCCATGGTGGTGTCCGCCTCCGAGATCGTCGCCGTCGTGACCCTCCAGGTCGCGATCGGCGATACCGCGCGGGATCTGTTCGTCGTCTATCCCTATTCCATGCTTGAGCCGATCAAAGAAAAGCTCTATTCGGGCCTGGTGTCAGACCATGTCGAGCAGGACGGCGGCTGGGCGGGACGGTTTCGCGATCAAC
>JAPLLI010000069.1 GCA_026387615.1 Nitrospirota bacterium | reverse complement strand
TCAACTCTCGCCTCTACTCTCTCGCCAGCGGCCCAAGGCTCGGGCTGAGCGCCACTCCAATCAGATACGGCGACCCCGAGGGAACGCGCTCCATGTTTGGGTACTTCGGCGATGTCATCCCGCCTCCGATTACCCTGGCCGACGCCATCAAGGCAGGCCGACTGGTCGAATACGAATACACGCCGCACCCCGTGCGCCTCACGGACGATGAGGCGGATGAATGGAAGAAGCTCACCCTCAAAATCCGCTGGGAAATGGGCGCATCCAAGAACGGCGACGGATCACCGGGTCCTTTGTCGGAAAAGGGCAAGCTGCTTCTCATCCGCAGGTCGAGAATCGCGAAGAAAGCAGCCAATAAGATCGCGCTGGCCGCCGATGTGCTGGAACACTTCGAAGAGGGCGACCGCTGGCTGGTCTATTGCGAGGACCAGGCGCACCTGGAGGCGGTGATAAACGCCCTGCGCGGGAAAGGCTTGTCCCCGTTGCGATACCACACCGACATGGACGGGGACAAGGACGCGGCCTTGGCCCATTTCAGGACTTTCGGCGGCATTATGGTGTCGATAAGATGCTTGGACGAGGGTGTGGACATTCCGGCGGTGGATCACGCCCTGATCCTGGCCTCGTCGCAGAATCCAAGGCAGTTCATCCAGCGGCGGGGCAGGGTGCTGCGCAAGGCGCCGTGGAAGCACATGGCGGCGATACACGACGCGATAGTGGTCCCGGTGAGCTTGGAGGACGAGCCCGAGCAGACATCGCTCTTGAGGAGCGAGTTCGTCAGGGCCATTGAGTTCGCCAAGTCGGCGATCAATCGCGATGCCGGAGCAGAGCTGCGGCACTTGGCGGCGCATTTGGGATTCGACCCGGACGAGACGTCGGAAGTCGGCATTGAGGAGGATGAAGAATGAACGACGAAACGCGCTCCGAAGACATGTCATGGGCGGCCCTCATGGCGACAGCCCGTGAGGTCGCGCCAGAGCTTGCCGAGGAATTCCTCAGGAAAGCCTACGAGATCGAGCGGAGGCACCAATTCTCCCGCGACCGCGCGGAATCCCTTCTTCTGCTGGAAAAGCTGGTCGAGTCGGAACTGGTGGCCGGAGAATGAAGATACTCTCGCTTTGGATGACCAACTTCATGCCCTTCAAGGGCGAGCAGCGCGTGGACTTCCCGACAGACCCCAACATGAACGTCATGGTGGTCTTCGGCGACAACATGCGGGGCAAGACCAGCGTGCTCAACGCGCTACGCTGGGTCTTTTACGGGCACGCATACGGACGGCACCTCCACGAGATTCCAGGCCACATGCTCCTCAACTCCGAGGCGGCGGCCGAGGGGGACTTCAACATGGAGGTGAGGGTGCGCTATGAGGCGGACGGACATATCTACGACCTGCGCCGCAGGGCGTCCCGCAAGGACCATGTCGCCATTCCTTCCCGCCCCGAGGACATGCCGAACGCCTGCTCTTTGCAAAAGGACAGCATGGTCGTCGCCGGAAACCAGGTGGAGAGCGAGATAAACCGCCATGTCCCTGAGCAGGTCTCGCGCTTCTTCCTCTTCGACGGCGAGCTGCTCCAAGAATATGAGACGCTCCTCATAGAGGGCAGCGAGCAGGGTCAACGGATAAAGGAGGCCATCGAGCAGGTCCTCGGAGTGCCCACTCTTATCCACGGCCGCGACGAAGCGGCCACCTTGCTCAAGAATGCCCAGAAGCAGCAGACCAAGGATTTGCAGCAGATGCACGGTATGACCGCACAGGCCGAGCGGCAAGGCGGCTTGCAGGAGCGCGAGGGAGCCCAAGAGAGGGACTTGGCTGCATTGCGCCAGAGGCTCAAGGAGACAAGGGAGCAGCGCGAGGCGCTTGACGACGAGTTGGAGCAGGTCGAGGCAGTGTTCAGGGCGCAGACGCGCTCCGACGAGTTGGCGAAGCGCCAAGAGGGTATCGTTGCTCGGCAGGATGAAATCTCCGCTGAGAGGATGTCTCTGGCCAAAACAGCATGGCTCGAATTGATCCAACCAAAGCTGATGACAAGGCGCGAGCAGCTGCTCGACGAGCAGGCGCGGGTTTCAGGGAACATCTCCGAGAGGGCGCGCTTGGAGTCGAAGATAGAGGACATGGGCCAGCTAATCGCCAAGGCGAAATGCCCGACTTGCGGGCAGGAAGTAGCCCAAGAGCGACGTGCCCACATCGAGGCTCAAATGGCCGAGTTCTTTGCCAAGTCTAGGGCCCTTATGGCTGACGGCGAGGCGCTGGGCCGAGTCTCGGCGGACCTGCGCGACATCGGAAGGCTTGCGGGAACCTCTGTCGGGGAAGCCCTGCGACGGCTCTCCAAGGAAGAGCGCTCCCTTTCTGTCGAACTGACCAAGATCGATAACGAGAGGGAGAAGATTGACGAACAGATACGAGGTTACGACACGGAGGCGATAGCCAGCCGGCGCCGGCTGCGCGACGCCATGGTCCGCCAAGAGGGCTCGGTCGAACGCGAGATCTCGGATGCCGAGAAGGACCTAAAGAAGACCAAGGACGATCTCGCCATGGTCTCGAAGATGATCGCAAACCTGCCGCAGGCGCGGGCCCGCAGGAGCACCGCGAAAGTGGCGCTTTGCTTAGCGCTGGAGAAGGTGTTCTCCGGCAGCGTCGAGAGGCTCAGGGACGACCTGCGCAAGAAAGTCGAATCAAAGGCCACGGAGGCGTTCTCGAAGCTGACCACCCAGAAGAAATACGCCGGGCTGGAAATTAACGAAAACTACGGCCTGACGATCATCGACGAGAGAGGCGAGAAGGTTGGCGTGCGCAGCGCTGGGGCAGAGCAGATCGTCGCCCTATCCCTAATAGACGGCCTTGCACGGACCGGGCGGGCCGCCGGACCCGTGGTGATGGACACCCCGTTCGGGCGCCTCGACACCAAGCACCGCGACAACATTCTGCGCTACCTGCCGCAAACAACCGGCCAACTTGTCCTGCTCGTCCATGACGGCGAGATCAGGAGGGAAACTGATCTCGCCCCAGTCGCCGCGCGCATCGGGAAGTCCTACGCCATCCGCGAGGTCACGCCACGGCATTCCAAGATAGAGACGGAGACGCTATGAGCCCGACGCCATCATCAGCAATCGAGCCGACCACCATAGGCCTGAGCGAGAAGACCCACGCACTTCTCAAGCGCCTCGCCGAGGACAAGCGCAACGGGCATTTCGCGGAAATGGCCGATGCCTACCGGCTCGGCATTGGGCTCGCGCTGGCACACGGGGTCATTCCCGACGAGGTCCCGACGCCGAGGACGACTATCTTCAACGTCGGGACGCTCGACCCGGGCAAGCAAATCCACAGCGCGATAAGGCTGCTTTCCGACACCGGGGATATCCCGATTTACAGGTGGGCTGAGCGCCTCGCCGAGTGGGGGGTGAGGGAACTGGCAGCCAGGGCCGAAGCAGGGACTCTCGACTTGGGCGAGCTTCTCGCGGAGACAACCAAGGAAACTTGAGCATGAAGCACTTGCTCGCATATCTGCTGGTCCGCCGAGCAGACGGCTCATGGGAAGCCGGATCGTACCGGAGCTTGGAAGGCCTGCTCGCCGCGTGGAACGGCGTTCCTGACGTCAAGGCTTGCGGCATAGTCCATGTCGGCTTCTGGCGTCCAGACTCGGGCGAGTTCGAGGATGCGGCAGCGGGTAAACCCGGGAGAGTTATCCTTACTGAGGCGGCCAAATGGGCTCTTCCGCCCGCGTTCCGCTCCTCATCGAGGCCATGCGGAGATGCCGGTGGGCTTCGGCTCTTTGAGGCTCTTTCCGGATGGGGGTATGAGAGAGATGAAGAGCCCGGAGATGAGATGGCGCAGGAGGAGGTGCGGGCAGCTGGCATGGCCGAACCTGACGCCAGCGCGTTGGAGCCATGGCTTCGTGAGGTCAGAATTCAGCGGCCGAAATTATGGAGGGCAGCGTTTGGCGCGGGAATAGCCGACGACAAGACATATTGGAGCAACGAGGTAAGCCTCTCCGGCGCGGAGCGCGACGAACTCGCTGCCGTCAGATACAACCATATGGCGGGGTCGGAACCGACAGAGGAGACCATCTTGGCCGGATTGAAATTTGCCCCCCCATGGCTTCTTGGGATGGACATCGATGCACTGCAACTTTCGGTCCGGGCATCAAACTGCCTTGCATCGGCGAATGTCTTTCGAATCGCCGGCATCGTCACGCTGGGCCCCGAGGGAGTGAGGAAAATCCCTAACATGGGGGCGAAGTCAGTCCATCAAATCACGGAGAAGATCCTCAGCGCATTTCGCAGCGGCAGTGCCCATTGCTCAAGGCATTCATCGCACCACAATGACCTGCCGGCAATACCCATGGAGAGCATTGCTGGCAAGCAGTCGGACGGACCGCAAGAGCATACCGACAGGTTGGCCAGGACCGCCACCCAACCTTCCGTTGAGAATTTTTCCGCCGGATTGCGCGTCGCCCTTTCATATTGCGACGAAAAGGAGGCGAAGATCCTCTCGTTGCGCATGGGGCTCCACGGGAAGAGGCAGACGCTGGACAGTTGCGGCGAGAACATGTCTGTCACAAGAGAAAGAGTCCGGCAGATAGAAGCCAAGGCCATGAAGAAAATCAAGACGATGATGACGGATTGGATCGAGAGGATCGAGGAGGGTGTATCCGACGCCCTATCAGGGCGCAGCGAGCCGCTCCCCCTCCTGGGCCTCGAGATAGTCGATCCATGGTTCGCCGGAACGGGGGACAACGAGGCACCGCTTGAATTCGCCTTTGAGCATTTCTTCTATACGCAACCTTTCTGGCTGATGCGCTCCGGTGGTCAGACCTATCTCACCGCAATCAGCAGGGAAGGATGGGCTGAGACCCTGCGAAAAACCAAGGCATTGATTGCAGATTTTGTCAGCGGTGACAAATCCATACCGGAGGACGACGCCAAATGCCTTGCCGAGAGCATGCTCTCAGGGGCAGGTGAGGAATTGCGTCCGCTGCTGTGGGCGGAGGTCACCCGCTGGGCGAATTTCTCCAAGGCCCCATCAGGCGTGAGCCTCCTGGCAAGCTTCGGACTGGGGGCCGAGAGCGTGGTGGAGGCGGTGCTTCTCGAATCTGACCGTCCGCTCCACTATGAGGAGATAGCGAAGCGTTGCGCCGCGCGCGGGAAGGTGATAGCCATACGCAGGATCCACCACGCCGCCGCCAAGATCGGTATCTTGATGGCCCCCGGAGTGTTCGGATTGGAGATGCACTTCCCGCTCTCGGATGATGAAACAGGAAGCGTTGTCTCCGAAGTCGAAAATATGCTTCTCGAAGCACCCGGGAAGCAGTGGCACGCCGATGAGATTGTCGAGGACCTGGGCGGACGCGGACTCGATTTGGGAGGCAGGCTCAACAAATACATCCTCAACCATGCCCTCAAGTCGTCGAAGATCCTGGCTTATCTCGGCAGGCTTGTGTGGGCGGTGAAGTCAGGAAGCACCCGGGGGAAGGCTGACCGCATCGGGGTGTGGCAGGCTGTGGTCGCGTTGCTGGAGAAGAACGGTGGACCGATGCGGACAGAGGAAATACGCAACCGGCTTTCAAATGAGCGCGGCCTGGGCGGGACATCGCTGATGCTCGTGCAATCCGATCCTCTGATCAGGGTGGGTGAGAGTGAATGGGGCCTGCTGTGGAGAGATGTCCCCTTCTCAGAGAAAGACGCGGACCGGCTTGTTGAGGAAATGGAGTCGGCCATGGAGGCCAAGGGCGAGGGCCTGCACACCAGTGAAATCGTAGGCGCCTTGCGCTCATGCGCGGATCTTGCTTCGAGAGTGAAAGATCCGGTCCTGCTTGTGGCGCTGGCGGCAAGGAGCGGCAGGATGAAGCCAGCCAGAGGCGGATATGTCCATCCAGTCGCTTGGGAGGGGTCGCGGCGCTATTGCTTGAACGAAGCGATGGCGGCCGCGCTTGCGGAGGCGGGGAAAGCAGGTTGGAGCCTGGCTGCGCTAGCAGCTAGGGCAAGCGGCTTCTTCGGCAGGGATATTCCTTCCACCGTGGCGAGCAGGCTGTTGATCTCAGTGGGCGCGGTCTACGACGAAGAACTGGCCATCTGGTGCAAGCCGGCAGCCGACGGAACCACGCTAGGCGACGAAGATGAAGCCGGCCTTGAGGATGAGGCAGGGGAGGCCGACGAATCGTGCCAGGATTTTCCTCCATCGGAGGGAAGCGGGGTGTCGTCGTCTACTACAGCGCAAGGCGTGTGAATCACATACGATGACGGCGGCTGAGAGGTCCCTTGGGTTGTTCCATCCCTGAACCTGACGACGGCCCCGTCGAGGAAGCCGGAGTTCATCTCCACGCAATCCCATTTCCTGCCGAGCGCCTCGGACACCATCCCGGTGACGCATGAACCGGCGAAAGGATCCAGCACCCTGTCGCCAGGATTGGTGAGCATCCGGATGAAGTATTCTGGGAGCAGGGCGGGAAACCGCGCTGGATGGATGTCGAAACCGTTCTCGCGGCAATAATCCTGGTAGGCCCCGTTGGACTCGGTGTTGGCGATGGCTAGGAGATTCGGCGGGACCGCGCCGCCATTGTCCTTTCCGAATTTCTTCGAGATGAGATGACCTGAGGGCCGCATCTTGGCGTCGTAGCCGTTGGCGAGGAGATCGCGCATTGCATCACTATATGGCGCTAGCACGCGCCGGTTGCTAGCCTTGGGCCAGGGGGTCGGAGAGAGCCACCACACGGAATTGATAGCGTCCTTCACCCTGATACGGCGTATGTTCACCCACTCTGCCGGGGTCGGAAGCTTCGAGGGGTTCCACCAGTAGTGCTCTTGGCAAAGGTGAAATCCGTATTCGTCGCAGAGCATTAGCAGCAGCTCGAAATGGTAAAGCGAGCGCGTGGGTATTCCCTTTTTCCATGCCCCGCCGAGGTCGATGACCAGGCTTCCACGCTCATTGAGAACCTTCCTTATGCCTTCGGCGAAAGGCCTGAACCAATCGCAGTAGAGGTGGGCGTCCTCGTTCCCGTAGCTTTTCTTCCTGACAAGACCGAACGGCGGCGATGTGACGATCAGATCGACGCTCCCTGGCTTCGAGCGTTTAAAGTGTCCTAGGGAGTTGCCGTGCCAAACCGTCCCAAGGTCTGTGGAAAGAAAACGTTTTGGAGTTGAGAAGCGTTCGCCTCCACCGGCGGAGGCCTTCCTGCCGGCCTTGGCTCCATCTTGGCGTATCAGCCGGCGAACATATTCACCGACTGAAGAGATGCCGAGTTCACCCATCCGCTCGTCAAGGAGCGCCTTCTCCGTGACGCCGAGGCGCACATTGGCGGGGATTGTCTTTGGTTCTTTTGATGGGGTTGATGGCATGGAGAGGCTAATGATGTAAACGAAAGCACTGCCAGTTATTTGTGTGCATTTTGCATCAAACACCGCAGCGCTGCTTGAAGTAATTGATGTCTATTCCGTTCTAGCTGCCGGCTTTTGTATTGGACACTAATGGCAATCAGATCAGCGTGAACCCGGGCTATCACGTCGTCGCTGTCGTTGGCAGTTGAAAGCAGGATCTTCATAGTCGAGTGTCATCGCGTTGCTGATGTCAATAAATTATCATCGGCAAGACTTTTCTGACCGATGTGAATTGCTGCACGATACTAGTGTTAATGGCATTTATAGCGGGGGTAGTAAGAAGCGGCAGCGGAGTCGCATTGACCCCGCTGCCTACTGCTACAGCCTACTGCTGCCTAATCAAAGTCGAGACGGCTTCTTGATGTATCGAATGCCTCGGCAGGGAATAGATCGAGCCTGGTCAACGACCTGATAACTTTCTCCATCACCTTCTCAGGGTTCCACCAAGTGACCCGCTCATCCGCTAGAAGCTTGCGATAGAGGCGACGCTGACTGTCTTGGGCGACCTTCGCTAGGGCTGCGTCCACGCCAATGCTCTCACACGCTGCCAGGAAAATATCGAACTCCCAATAGCCCTCGATTGGCGGTGGGTAAGCGGAAACATTAAAATTTCCAAACGGATTTGCCACCTGTGCCAGTTCATGCAAATTGGCACCTGACGTTTTCTTTTTTCCATCTGCACCGATCCGGTCGACACGAGGCCGCAACCGAGCTTCAAATCGAACACAGTCTTGTTCGATCTCTTCTGCTGCCCCCTTGTCACGACGTTCTTGGCGCTTGTCGTACACGGTGATGCTGCGAGGGCTGCTCTTCTTCTGCCCATGGTATGTAGTCTCAAGAGACAACTGGGTTTGCTTGCCTTTATCAAACCACTTTCCATACGTGCCCGAACGTCCCAGAATTGTGGAGTAGGTAAGGATCGCTGACCTAGGGATGCCATAGGCGTCGATGGCAATATCCATCATAGTGATCCTTGCATAACCTAGTAGCCATACTCCATTCTTACCGAGCAGGATCTTGATGGCCCGATTGAAGATGCCCCGCTGACCTGGACTGAGCTTCGATGGGTTGTAGTCAAAGCGAAAATAGTTCATTTTTCTATCCGTTTGCGTAGGCCTGAATGTGATGTATCCGATTGATTTACCTTTGTCGTCCTGGACTACGTAGGCATACTTGTACCTGGCTCCTTGCTTCGGTTCCTTGTAGACCAATCGTGGCTCCCCTTCACCTTTGGAACGCTCCAAGTCGTGAGCGGCAAAATATATGTGAGAGTAATTTTCGGACACCACCATGACCGTAACTGACAGACGGTCGATCTTCGGAGCCTTCAAGACGGGTGCAAAGATATTGCTACCCTTGTACTTAGTCTTAGGTGCTGTTGATGCTTTCGTACTACCACTATGCTTAGTAGATCTGGATGTGGGTGTATTGATGTTGTCGATATGGTTCTTATTAGAGCCGCTTGCAGATTCACCTACACCAACACCGCTATTGCGAGTTTTACGGCTGACAGCCCGCTTATCTGCGTGTTTCAGCTTGCTCGCCTTACTCGAGAAGCTCGTTGAAGTAGCGTTTTTGACGCGTCGACTTTCAGCGCGTTCGATTTGAATGTCGACAGGTGCGTCGTCATCATCCGATGCGGTTTTGGTGGGTTTTTTGCGCTTTTTATCGGTGTTGCGCCCGTTTCGACGGTCACTATTATTGCTGCTACAAGAGCGTCGACCTTGAAGAACCGTGTCTTGAATCTTGTCACGGGATTTGCGCTTTTTGGACCTTGGTGCGGCACCAGCCTTGCCCATTTTGCGCTTGCCTGACCTGGGGCTCGGACTGGAATTGGATGATGATGCAGTCTTGGGGGACCGGTTGTCATTAGTAGGTTTCATGTTACTTCTCCTTGTTGTCGTTGGTAGAAATGATCCTGCTGCCGCATTCAGGACAGAACCTTGCAGAGCCGTGAGCCGGGACTTGAATCTTGTTGTCTGGATCAAGGCATACCTGCGGCGCTGATGCGGAGATGCGCCCGTTCAGTTCCAGCCAGATTTCGCGGAAACGCGGTACGTCCACATAGACCGAACCGCCGAGCTTGAGGAATGCCTCAGCAAATCCATTGCCGGGTATAGATTCGCCTTTACTGTTGACCCGTTCGGTCGACATAAACCTCAACCAGCGCAGGGTGGCTGGAGACATGTCCAGTACGACGGCAGCCTTGGGAATGCGAAGATTTTGCATGGTGTGCTCTCCTTACAATGGTGTTGACCACTTACCGAAGGTGACCAGAACCCGGTACGAGCTGGCAGAGATCACTTTTTCAGTGATCACTGTGCTCAGCGCAGATTTTTGAACCGGATTGCGTTTGCTCTTGCGCGTCATCCGGTGATGCGTGGGCGAAATGCTCGGTTGTTCACTTCACTTGGCCAAGAACGGATTACTCAGTCTTGGTGCCGCATCCTGCGTTTAGCCCGTAGGAATTAGCATTGACAGAATGGAATCGCTACAAAAAATGAAGGGGCGCAAAAATATTTTTTTCGCCCCTCTTTACCGATAGTTGCTCAATACTTGGTCACGCGCCCTAATGAGGTAGGCCGCTCGTCACCATGTCGAGGCCAGCGGTGTCTTCATGCGGTGCGGTTTGCTGGATATGCTGAGAAAAGATCTTTTCCGTCATCGTTGCCACTACCTGCCGCGTATGAGTCTCGCTCAGGTGGGTGTAGCGCTTTACCATTGCCAGGGTCTTATGCCCGAGGATTTCGGCGATCTCCGCGAGAGTGGCACCGTTCATAGCAAGGTAACTGGCGGCAGAGTGCCGCAAGTCGTGGAACCTAAAATTCTTGATACCGGCACGCTTCTTCGCATCTGCCCATGCCTTACGCAGTTCGACCGGGCGTCCTGGTGCAGCACCTCGAAATAGCAGGCACTCTCCTTCTTTCCTGCCATCTGACAGCTTCTTCACTGTATCCAAGGCGTGGGCGGTCAGGTGCAATGCGCGGCGTTCTCCATTTTTTGTATCTTCAAGAATGGCCCGCCCACGCCCCAGGTCAATCCGATCCCAGGTCAGATACATGATTTCAGACGCCCGTGCGCCAGTGGCCAACGCAATAACGACGGCGGGATAGAGCAGATTATTGAAACTGGATTGACAGGCATCGAGCAAGCGCCTGCGTTCATCGTCAGTCAAGAACCTAACCCGTCCACGAGGTTCAGTGGGCTTGCGGACCTTGCGCAAGGGGTTGTCATTGACCCAGGCCCATTCACGACAGGCGACTGAATAGACAACGCCCAGCGTGGATAGATAGCGGACGATGGTCGCGTTGGCACGCATACGGACGGGACCGCGTTTCTTCGCGTTGGCGGTGCGAGGTGAAATGGGCTCGTTCGCCAATTTGTTACGGGCTTCAGCGATGATGGTGGGTGTCACATCGACCAGAAGATAGTCACCCAGATGGCGGTTCCACCAGGCGAGGTGATTTTTCTGGTCCTGCTGCAGGTGCGGTTTCTTGAGGGGGAGATCCTCGTCGATGTATTTCTTGACCATCTCCCCAAATGTCCGCTTGCGGTCTTCGGTGGTATGAAAGAAACGCCCCTCGGCTATTGCTGATTCGAGGTTCTGTGCCCAGCGCCTGGCGTCGGTCTTGCGGTCAAATGTGGCGGTCTGAGGAGGATAACCCCTCAAACGGACTTGTACGCGGTAGGTGATAGTTCCATCAGCTGACTTGCGCTCTTGGATGTTTGCCATTGCTCTTCTCCCGGTAGGTTGACGTGGTCGTCGTGGTCTGACCGGCGGGTATTTACAGTTTTGAGTTTGTTGACTCGCGCGCGTATACGCGCGCGCGAACCGAACTGCTGGCGCGTAAGGCGAGGGCAGGGGGAGGCGTTGGCAGCGGCACATGCGGAGGCAAGCCACATGTCGGAATGTCGGCCGCACCTAGTCCGGACTTTCGTTGATGTTGTTGTACGGAATCGAGATTCGATGCGGGTCTTCGTGAAGAAGTGTGCCGCCAGTGTGCCAACGGCTTGGCACGGGCAATAAAAAAGGGGTTGCGCGGAACGCAACCCCTTGGTATCACTGGCTCCTCGACCTGGGCTCGAACCAGGGACCTACGGATTAACAGTCCGGCGCTCTACCAACTGAGCTATCGAGGAATATCAAGAGGCGCGGATTATAGCCGCGCCCCTTTTCCCCTGCAATGGTTTTGTCACTTCTTCAG
>JAPLLI010000105.1 GCA_026387615.1 Nitrospirota bacterium | reverse complement strand
ATAGCCAGTCAGGTTTCGAGCCAGGAGGATGAGGTGGTAGTAGTCGTTGTGGGCGAGGCCGCTGTCTTTGGCGGCCAAGCGGCTGCCTGGCGCCATATAGGCTTCGCAGCCGATGATGGGTTTAATGCCGGCATCTTTGGCCTTGCGGTAGAACTCGATGGCTCCGAACATGTTGCCATGGTCAGTCATGGCCACGGCCGGCTGATTGAACGATTTGATCTGCTGAACGAGCGGCTCGATTTGATTCGCGCCGTCCAGGAGACTGAACTGGGTCTGGAGATGGAGGTGAACGAATTGCGATGCCACGGGAGGAATTCCTTTCACGGATTCTAGTCAGCCGAGAGAAGTGAAGTCAATCAAGGCCGGCCCGTAAGGGACTCGATGGCGATCAGCGATCGGCAGATGCCCGTTTGGTCTGCCGATAGGGAAACATGGACGCATTTCTCTTGGCGTCTTTCACCGGAGCACGTGACCCAGGCATGGCACAGTAGCCTTGCCTGGGCACTCTTGCTCAGAGCTGTTGCGCGGGCCATTCAGGCGCTATTCTTCTTGTAAGGTGCGTATTCATTTGCTATTCTTCGCCGCACCTTCCGACTCACGTATTATCTATCGATTGTTTTCCAAGGAGTGACCTATGGCCGGCATCAAGCGGGCGTTAATCAGCGTGTCAGATAAGACCGGTGTGGTGGAGATGGCCAAGGGGCTTGAGGCCTTGGGCGCCGAGATCCTTTCGACCGGAGGAACAGCCAAGGCCTTGCGCGAAGCCGGCGTGAAGGTGACCGATGTGGCCGCCTATACCGGCTCACCGGAAATCCTCGACGGCCGCGTCAAAACCCTGCACCCTAAGATTCATGGCGGCTTACTGGGACGGCGTTCGGTGCCGGCTCATGTCGCGCAGATGGAACAGCATGGGATCGGACCCATCGATGTGGTCGTGGTCAATCTTTATCCCTTCGAAGCGACGATCGCCAAACCTAACTGCCCGTTCGAAGAGGCCATCGAAAATATCGATATCGGCGGACCCTCGATGCTGCGTTCGGCCGCTAAAAATCATGAAGATGTTCTGGTGGTTGTGGACCCGACCGATTATCAGCGGGTGCTCGATGCGGCCAAGGCCGGCACGGCGTCGCATGAATTACGGCGCGAACTGGCGATGAAGGTGTTTCAACATACGGCACGCTACGACAGTCTTATTGCCGGCTATCTTGAAAAGCAGGTTGCGGGCAGCGAGACCACGTTTCCGAAAATATTGTCCTTACAGTTCGAGCGGGCGGAGATCCTCCGTTACGGGGAGAACCCGCATCAGCAGGGAGCCTTCTACCGGGAATTGCATTCGACCGAGCCCTCGGTCTCCCGCGGAAAGATCCTGCACGGCAAGGCAATGTCGTACAACAATTTCCTCGATGCCAACTCGGCGCTGGAGCTGGCGAAAGAGTATGACGAAATCGCTGTCGCCATCATCAAGCACAATAATCCCTGTGGCGTGGCCCTGGGCGCGACGCCGGTCGAGGCCTATGTGAAAGCCCGGGAGACCGATCCCGTCTCGGCGTTCGGCGGTGTGATTGCGTTCAATCGCCCCGTGGACTTGGCCGCGGCGAAAGAAATCACTTCCACGTTTGTGGAAGTGGTTGTGGCGCCGGGATTTGCCGAAGATGCCCTCGCGGAATTGAAGCGGAAGAAGGATCTGCGCCTGCTGGATGTCGGCCCGCTCACGAAGGTGAATCAGGAGGGGTTCGACCTCAAGAAACTGGTTGGTGGGTTGATCGTGCAGGATCGGGACCTTGGGGTCTTGACCGATCTGAGAGCGCTGAACGTCCCGACCCAGCGCAAACCGACGGACGAAGAATACGCGGCCTGTGCCTTTGCCTGGAAGGTCTGTAAGCATGTGAAGTCGAACGCGATCATCTATGCGAAGCCGGGGCAGACGGTGGGAATCGGCGCCGGCCAGATGAGCCGGGTCGATTCGGTGAAGCTGGCGGTGATGAAGGCCCAGATGCCGGTCAAGGGCTGCGTGATGGCCTCGGATGCGTTCTTCCCCTTCCGTGATGGATTGGATGCCGCCGCGCAAGCAGGCATCACGGCGGTCATTCAGCCTGGCGGTTCCATTCGCGATGCCGAAATTGTCAAAGCCGCAGACGAGCAGGGACTGGCGATGATTATGACGGCGATGAGGCATTTCCGCCATTAAGTTTCGATGGAGCGTGAACAGTGATGTGTGATGAGTGATGAGTGATCAGTTGGGTCAGGACTGTCAGCTCTTGTCGCGCTTTGTCCCCGCTCTATATTCATCTCTAACTTGTCACTCGTCACCCATCACTGGTCACTAAAGGCTTGGGTATGAAGATTCTTGTCATCGGGAGCGGGGGGCGAGAACACACGATGGTGTGGAAGCTCGCGCAAAGTCCTCGCAAGCCCACGCTCTACTGTGCGCCTGGCAATGCGGGAATCGAATCCCTCGCGACCTGTGTGCCGATCAAAGCCGACGATATTGCCGGGCTGAAAGCCTTCGTGCAGTCTGAGCAGATCGATCTGACGGTCGTGGGACCGGAAGCGCCGCTGGCCTTGGGCATTGTTGACGAGTTCCGTAAAGCCAAACTGAAAATATTCGGCCCGACGAAGGGCGCCGCTCGTATCGAGGCCAGCAAGGTCTTCTCCAAGGAGATCATGGCCAGCGCCAAGATCCTCACGGCGAAAGCGCAAAGCTTCGATCAGCTCGCTCCGGCCTTGGCCTATCTCGATCAGCACGATATTCCCGTGGTGGTGAAGGCCGATGGGCTGGCACAGGGAAAGGGCGTGGTGGTGGCGACGACTCGCGAAGAGGCGAAGCAGGCCGTGCGCGATTCGTTGGAGCATGCGGTATTTGGCCAGGCCGGTCAGCGCGTCTTGATCGAACAGTTTCTTGATGGCGAGGAACTGACGATCATGGCCTTCACGGATGGCCGGACGGTCGTGCCGATGTTGCCGGCGCAGGATCATAAACGAGTCGGGGATGGCGATAGGGGCCCCAATACCGGTGGCATGGGCGCCTATTGCCCTGCGCCGCTCGGGACCATGGCCTTGCGCGAGCAGGTCACCAAGCAGGTGCTCTATCCCGCCGTCGAAGCCCTGTCTCGCATGGGTTGTCCCTTTCAAGGCGTCTTGTATGCCGGGATTATGGTTGTGAAGGGGATACCCTACGTCTTGGAGTTCAATGCCAGAATGGGGGATCCGGAAACCCAAGTTGTGCTGCCGCTACTCAAGACTGATTTGCTGGAGGTGATCGAGGCGGTGGTCGAGCATCGGCTGGATCAGCTCACCGTGGACTGGCACGATGACACCGCGGTTTGTGTCGTGATGACGTCGGAAGGCTATCCCGGTTCCTATCAGACAGGCCGCGCCATCCATGGATTGCCGAGCACAACCGATGAGCGAAGCGTCGTGTTCCATGCTGGTACAGGACGAGCAGGGGCCGAGGTGGTGACAGCCGGAGGGCGGGTGTTGGGGATTACGGGACTGGGAAAGACTCTGGCCGAAGCGCAAGCAGAAGCCTATCGCGTCACCCGGGCGATTGCCTTTGACGGCGCGCATTATCGGACGGACATCGCACATCGTGCGTTCGCGCGTCCCGCGTAACGCAGAATGGGACAGATGGTTTCTGCCATGGCACGGATTACGCGCTACGATCCTTCCACCGTTCCGGTGCTAGCCGATCAAGTGCGGCGCCTGCTTGGAGAGAGCGGGCTGATTGTCCTACCGACGGAAAGTTTCTACGGGCTTGCGGTGGCCCCCTTCGATGCCGTGGCGCTGGCTAGATTATGGCAGGTCAAAGGCCGGTCGGAGGGAAAGCCAATTTTGCTGTTGATCGGAGATCGGTCTCAGTTGGAGCCGTTGGTCCTCAGTATCCCTCCGGCGGCGACCATCTTAATGGATGCCTTCTGGCCCGGGCCCCTCACGATCGTCTTTCCCGCAGCCCTGTCACTCCCTGATGCGGTGACGGCTGGAACCGGCTCTGTTGGCATCCGTCTGAGCGCCTGGCAGCCGCTGGCTGAACTCTTACGTCTTGTCGGGCCGGTGACCGGCACCAGTGCGAATCGTGAGGGTCTCCCGCCGCCCTGCATGGCCGAAGAGGTTCAGCAGCGCTTGGGCGAGGAGGTCGATCTGATCATCGATGCGGGCCCCACTCCCGGCGGGCAACCGTCCACAGTTGTCGACGTGCGGGGGCCGATCAGAATCGTTCGTGAGGGAGCCATCGAGCGAGGCGCCATTGCGGCGCAGTTAGCCGTTCATGGCCTGCCACTCGATACAGATAGTCGGTAACAGTGCAGATATCGTTTACATTAAAAGGAGAATGCTGATGATTCAAACAATGACGGTGCGTAACCTTATTGCAGCGGCGGCAATCACCCTGTCCGCGGTGAGTCTGTCCGGATGCGATTATTGGCCCCCGGCTCTCCAGGCACAAGTCGAGCAACTGCGCGCCGAGCTGCAGACGGTGACAGCGGAAAAGGCCCAGCTCGAGGATCAAGTCGCCTCGTTTTCGAAGGTGCGGGACGATCTGCAGGCGCAAGTCGATGATCTCACGAAGGCCAATCGCGATAAGTCGGCGATGATCGGCAACTTGCAAAACAGTTTAACGCTGGCGCAGGAACGGCTGGCGAAGTCGTTGAAAGTTGCCACGCCGAAGCCGGGCGCAGCCAAGCCATCCGCCAAGGCCGCGCCGAAGGATCAGACCAAGAAGAAGCCGGTCGCGAAGGCCGCGCACTAATGCAGCTCGTCTCCGCTGCCTATTTGGCGGCGGAAGACGAGGGCGCGGTTGTCGTAGTGCTGGAGGCCGCTGGGGCTGGGCTCGATGGGGTGCTGGCCGGCGCAGACGCGGGGGAAGCGGGAGCAGCAGGAGTCGCCGCTGTTGCTGGCTCAGACGTGCTGGGCGCTGCCTCTTTCTTTTCCCCGGTCTTGGGCGCAGGGGCTTCACTGCCTGAGGTGGGTTTCATTTTGTCGGAATAGTCCGTGACATACCACCCGCTGCCCTTGAACATGATCGCGGGTGATGAAATGAGCCGTTGCACGTGCTTTCCGCACTTCGGACAGGTGGTGATGGCGTCGTCCTTCATGCTTTGTTTGATCTCAAATCGATCTGCACAGCCGTCACATAGATATTCGTAGATTGGCACGATTCGTTTCCTCCTGCTAGATCACATCGTCTACTATCATCACGCTGCTGGAGCCCTCCGGTGAGGTGCCACTCTAGGTGAGTTGTTTGAACGCCGCGTCAAGGCGATCCATTCCCCTGAGAATCATGTCCATGCTGGTCGCGTAGGACAGTCGAATATGCTGGTTGCTCCCGAACGGCTCACCGGGCACGACTGCGACCTGAAACTCTTTCAAGAGATAGTTGGCCAGATCGGTCGGAGTGGAGATGGTTCCGCTGGAGCTCTTCCGTCCGAGCAGGCCGCTGATGTTGGGGAACGCATAAAAGGCTCCGCTGGGCATGAGGCAGCGAACACCCGGCATGGCATTGAGCCGTTCGACCATGACCCGCCGTCTTCGGTCAAATTCCGTGACCATCTTTGCCGTGAAGGCATTGCCTTCGCGCAAGGCCACCACCGCCGCCTTTTGGGAAATGGAACAGGGGTTGGACGTGCTCTGGCTTTGAATGTTGGCCATGGCGGTTAACAGATCTTTCGGTCCTGCTGCATAGCCGATCCGCCAGCCAGTCATCGCATAGGCCTTCGAGACCCCATTGATCACCACGGTACGGGCAGCCACCTCCGGCCCCAATGACGCGATGCTCGTGTGGGTGGCGCCGTCGTAGAGGACCTTTTCGTAGATCTCATCGGAAATTAGCAGCAGGTCCCGCCGGACGGCCAGCTCGGCCAGCCGTTCGAGTGTCTCACGATTGTAGGTCGCGCCGGTTGGATTGCAGGGGCTGTTGACGATAATCGCTTTGGTCCTGGCTGTCACCAGCCGTTCCAACTCCTTGGCGTCAATGGCATAGCCATCCTCTTCGCGGGTCTGCAAGAAGACCGGCGTGGCATCGTTCAGCAGGGTTTGGTCTGCATAGGAGACCCAATAGGGGACGGGAATGATGAGTTCGTCGCCTGCTTCAAGGAGCGCTTCGGCCAGGTTGTAGAGCGAATGTTTGGCACCGCAGGAGACCAGCACTTGCGATTTTTCGTACTGGAGCCCTTGTTCCGTCTGCAGTTTATCGATGATGGCCTGGCGCAACTCATCGATGCCGGATGAAGCCGTGTATTTTGTAAAGCCAGCACGAATTGCGGCCTCTGCCGCAGCTTTCACCGGCTCCGGTGTGTCGAAGTCCGGCTCCCCGGACGAGAAATCGGCGACGTCGATTCCGCGAGCCGCCATCGCTTTCGCAGTCGCGGCCATGGCCAAAGTCGGGGAGGGCGCGATCCGTCCCACACGTGCAGCAAGCTTCATGTTTTCAAACTCCTGATCCGTTCCTGCAGCTGGCGCGCTACCTCCGGGTGTAGGAACTCCGTGAGCGCCCCGCCATGGGTGGCCACGTCTTTGATGATGGTGGACGATAAATAGGAATATTCTTCGCTGGGCATGAGGAAGACCGTTTCCACCTGCTTCGCGATTTTGCGATTGATGAGGGCCATCTGAAATTCATGCTCGAAGTCTGAGATGGCCCGCAATCCCCGGATGATCGCATGGGCGCCGTAGCGCTGGACGTAGTCCACCAGCAAGCCGTCGAAATGGGTGACTTCGACCTCGTGGATGTCCTTCGTTACAACCCGGATCATCTCCAGCCGCTCAGCCAAGGTAAAGAGGGGATGCTTGCCTGGATTTGGTGCGACGGCGACCACCACTTTATCAAACACCTTTAAACTGCGGGTGATGATATCCGTGTGCCCGTGGGTAATAGGATCAAAAGTGCCAGGATAGATGCCAATTTTCATGATGCGGGTGACTCGACAGTCTCCGTAATAGACAGGCGATAGCGATACAATGCCGTGTCGCCATATTGGTATCGTCGCATGAGATCCGCATGGTCGATCGAGGCTGGCACGGTTGTGCGCGAGTCCTGTTCGATCATCACCATGGCCTCTTCCGACAAGAGTCCTGGTTTCCAGGCATGGATCAGGACGTCCAGCTCATCCAGCGCGGCATAAGGCGGATCGGCAAACAGTATGTCATAAGGACCATGCCACCAGTCTGCTCGTGAGAGAAACGTGGCGGTCTGTCCCACGCATATCTGAGCCCGGTCGAGTAGCTGGCAGGCTTGCAGATTTTTCCGTAACAGTTGCACCGCCTTGGGATCCGACTCGACAAAGGTGACGGTTGCGGCTCCGCGGCTCAAAGCTTCAATGCCCACGGCTCCCGTCCCGGCATACAAATCAAGAAAACGACATCCGGACACCTGGGGCCCCAAAATCGAAAAAAGGGCTTCGCGAACCTTATCTGATGTGGGACGGAGTTCCGTCCCTTGTGGCCCACTCAAGTGTCGACCGCGGTGGGTTCCGGCAATGATACGCATAATTTCAGGCGAGAGGCATTTCAGAAGCAACTGACTCTAACATAGCGTTTTTGAAGGGGTCAAGGTGAAGCCTGTGGCAGCGATGGAGGAGATTTACGCAAAGAGCTGGCGTGAAGCGCAGAGAAGATGAGGCGTGAGAAATGGAAGGGTTTTGACGGCTTTTGAAGCGATGCTTATAATGCCGCCCGGCGATGTGGCGGCATGAACAAGCGCGACGGCGCATCCGTAAGGCAACCGCGATGGTCGCCTGGCACGATGCGAATCGAGACGATGTTACCGGGTCGCGACGGCCTGAGGCTCGTGAGCGGCCAAGCTTTTCCGCCGGTTATTTGAAATCGTGCGATCGATGATCGCGCCGCAATTGATGCACTTCCAGGCGTAAAATATCAAAAAGAAGTCTGAAAACCGTTCCAACATCATGAGGCCTTTGCACTTCGGACATCCCATGGAATCCTCCCTGGTTGTGATATGCACTGCTGCCGGAGTTGTAGAGCAATTCCTGCGCCAATAGGCTGCATTATGTAATTTCAATAGGTTACGGCATACGTATTTGTCAGGATGTAGGCAAGAGGGGGTCTATCGTTAGTACAAAAACGTCCAGGGTGTCATTTTTTGTGCAGGGAGGCGTCAATGGCGAACAAAAATGGAGGGCGAGGCATTGCGCAATGGCCTGAAATGGAACGGCCACGTGAACGGTTGCTGACACAGGGAGCCCAGACGCTGACTGATGCGCAATTGCTGGCTATTCTCCTTCGTGTCGGTCGTCATCATTGTTCAGCGGTGCAAGTTGGGATGGACATCCTTGATCGCTTGGGGGGCGTGGCAGGGCTTGCGCAATGCGGAATTGAAGAACTCTGTGCCGTTCCCGGTGTCGGGGAGGCCAAGGCAGCTCAACTCAAGGCGGCGCTCGAGTTGGGGAAGCGAGCCCTCGCTGGTCCCCTGACAAAAGGAACCAGGATCACTTCAAGTCGGGATCTCTTTCTCCATTACCATCCGACCCTACGGGATCTCCGCCATGAACTCTTCAAAGTTATTTTGCTCGATGCCAAACATGCCATCCTGCGTGACGCGACCGTGTCGAAAGGCAGCTTGACGCTCAGCATCGTCCATCCGCGTGAAGTCTTTTCGCTTGCGGTCAAAGAATCAGCGGCGGCCGTGATTTTCCTGCACAACCATCCTAGTGGCGATCCGACCCCGAGCCAGGAGGATCGCGTCTTAACGGCACGATTGGTCGCAGCAGGGGAACTTCTGGGGATTCGGGTCCTCGACCATCTCGTCGTTGGCGATGGGCGCTATGTCAGTTTTGCGGATCAGGGCTGGCTGACGCCCCAGGGAGCAGAGGCCTAAGTAGCGGAAGTGTCTCAACGAAAACAGGTCGAATTGTTACGGCTCGGTCGACTTGAGCACCACGTAGAAGGCACGGTTTTCTCGCAGCACGCGAAGCAGGATGGTCTCGCCGCGTCGGACTTTGGCGACCGCGCTACTGAATTCTCCAACCGATCCCACCTCGACGCGGTTCACTTCCTTGATCAGATCCCCTTCATGCAGTCCTTCTGATTGCGCGAGGCTGGCAGGCTCAACTTTCGTGATGAGCACCACGCGGTTTTCCCGGAGCTTAAACTTATCGGCGAGACTTGGCGTGAGGTCCTGCACGTCGAGGCCGAGCTTTACGTCCGTGCGTGTCTGGGGAATGGACGCGGGGATCGCGTGGTCGCGGCGTTCGATGAGGGCGACGTCCAGGACCATGCGCTGCTGATCGCGGACGATCTCGACCTTGGCCGTGGCGCCAGGGAGCAAGCCCGCCACGACGCGCGAAAGTCGGCTGGGTGTGTCGATTACGGTACCGTCGATACGAGTCAGGATGTCGCCAGGCTTGATGCCGGCTGTCGCAGCGGGGTCCTTCTCGAAGACTTCGTTGACCAAAACCCCTTCGCCTTCGTTGACGCCGAACTTACGCGCCAGCTCCACCGTGAGCGGTTGGATGCCGACGCCCAGCCAGCCTCTCGTGACCCGTCCCTGAGCGATTAATTGCTGGATCACATGCTTGGCCATGTTGGAAGGAATGGCAAAGCCGATCCCTTGGGCGAAGTTAATGATGGCGGTATTGATGCCGATGATTTCTCCGCGCAGATTGAAGAGGGGGCCGCCTGAGTTACCCGGATTGATGGAGGCGTCCGTTTGGATGAAGTTTTCGTAGCGCGAAAGATTGATGTTTTCACGGCCGATCCCGCTGACGACGCCGAGCGTGACCGTTCGATCGAGGCCGAACGGATTTCCCACGGCAAGCACCCATTGGCCGACGCGCACAGCGGAGGAGTCCCCGAATTGAGCGCTGGCGAGGGGGTGCTTGGCGGTGACCTTGAGTACGGCCAAGTCTGTATCCAGATCTTTGCCGACGACCCGGGCAATCAGTTTGGACTGATCGGAGAAACGAACTTCAATTTCCGACGCATCGCCAATGACATGGTTGTTGGTAATGATGTGGCCCTCAGGATCGATCACGACACCGGACCCTGATCCTGAGGCATTGGGAGCCGGCAGATCACGTCCCTGGCCTGGTACGGATGACAGGGGAATGAGATTGACCACGGAAGGCTTTGCCGATTCGGCCAGGTCGATGATGACGGTTTGCATGTCTTCCAGCAGGCGAAGTCCTGGCGAGTCATGGCGGGCAACCGGAGCCGCTTCAGCGGCCCAGGCCGTCTGGTCGCTCGGCCAGGCCAACGAGATGAAGTAGATGATAATGATTGGCAGTATCAGCATGCGACGCATCTCTTATTCCCTGATCTGTGCCTATTGTACCGGAGGACGAGAAGGTTCGTCTTGTCGCTGATCTTATCCGGACTTGGCCTTATGTGCTTGCGTGAACCATGAGGCAACCAGCGCGAGATCCGATTGTGGCCCGATCATGACCAGCACATCGTCGAGACGAAGGACGAAAGTCTCCTCTGGTGGCACGAGAAACGGACCACGAAGGATCGTGACCAGCCGAACCGGCGCTGGCAGCGCTATCTGGGCAAGGGTCTTCCCGATGGCCGGTGATCCTTGGGCCACCCGAAACCGTTCAATGGCGGCAGCACGAAGGCTCAGGTCTTGCTGTAGGGTCAGGAGTTCGTGGTGGATCGTTTCCTGTTTGAGCTCTCGGATATGACCGTCAACAGTTGCCATCGTGCGCTTCAGCTGCTGGATATGGGTCCCAGCCTGAATGAGGAGCCGTTCCAATTGATCGGATGGCACCGTCGCATCATGGCCGAACGGAGGCCGGCTGGCACAGAGGGTGACAAGCTGACGTCCGAGTTCACCATGAACCTGATCGATCTGGCTTATCAGGGTCGCAGCCTGGCCATGGAGACGCAGTATTTGAACCTTGCGGTTTACTCGTTCGGCAATGGCCAGCACCGCTTCATGGATGGCGTTGGCCGTAATCGAGAGTTCCTGTTGAATGCGACCGAGCAGATCGAGGGCCATAGCTTCAAAATCTCTTGCGTCTGATAAGAACTATTATGTAAACTCGTAGGTCAATTGCAAACAGCGCACCTTCATCCGGACACTCACCCTTTACTCTTCTCGCTGAAGGAAGTAAATCCCTCTTCCTCCAATCCACCCGACTCCACCAAATTGTATTGTGGGTGCGATCGAAGGCCATGACGAACTGCGGATAGACAGATAGCCGTCAGGACAAAAAACCTGTCTCATGAATCAGCTTCAGGGATCGACTGAGCCGTGATGGACTGCGCACCTTGGCCTGACAGGATCGCGTGAAAAGTTTGACGCGAAAAGAACGATTATTCAATACTCCTCGTTCGCGAGATGGTATGTTTTCAGAAATAATATGTTTGCTTAGGCAATGACGAGCTTCCACGGTCGCATGAGAAATCAGCCCCTACCGCTCAATATCGTGATTATCCTCTGCCTTTGGGTATTGGTCGGTGGCCTGGCCTGGGCTGACTCCTTTGACCTGACCGATGATGTTGGGATCCCGTACGCGAGCGCTGGTGTTCTGGTTGAATCGGATGGCGATGAAGTTCGCGTGAAACTTGAGCATGCCATTCGAACTGCCGTGGCCCTATTGGGGCATCAGTCGCCAGAGACGAGGCCGCAGCTGTTGCCGACGCTGTCATTGATGCGGTCCGTTGCCCAATCGCAAGATCCGCTCTACCAACGGTTGCGTACGCTCCGTCTCTGATCCTTCCTTACTGCTCTGCCCCTGTCCCGTTGATTTCAATGCGCGCACGCATGATCTTCGACGTGCTGCCTTGTGAGGAGAAACCCCAATGCTTGATCGGTTGATTCAGTTTTCGCTCGCGCAACGGTTCTTTGTCTGTATCGTCGGACTGGTGCTGATGTGCAGCGGGCTCTACGCGTTTCATATTCTTGATGTCGTGGCCTACCCGGACCCCTCCCCGCCGATGATCGAGGTCATCACGCAATATCCCGGCTGGTCTTCGGAACAGATCGAGCGAGCCATTACCCTGCCGATCGAGATCGGGCTCCAGGGCATGCCAGGCCTGACGGATATTCGCTCCCTCTCGATCTTCGGATTGAGCGACATCAAGGTCTATTTCGATTTCGGCACAGACTATTTCCGGGATCGCCAGGAAGTCCTCAACCGGCTCCAGATGATTGCGCTCCCCCAGAACATCCAGCCGGCGATCTCTCCCTGGTCGGCGATCGCGGAAATCTATCGCTATGAACTGGTCGGTGCGACGCAGACGCTGACCGATCTCAAGACGGTGCAGGATTGGCAAATCCGTCGCGAATTCAAACGCATCCCTGGCGTCATCGATGTCTCGACGTTTGGCGGCACGACGAAGGAGTACCACGTTGACTTGGATCCAGGCCAGTTGATCAGTTTCGACGTCTCGCTGGATCAAGTCATGGACGCACTGGCCAAGAACAATACGGATGTGGGGGGCAATTATCTCACGCAGGGAGGGCAGAACTTTAACATTCGCGGGATGGGCCTGATCAAAAACCTGGACGATATCACGGCGGCG
Source organism: Nitrospirota bacterium (assembly GCA_026387615.1). GTDB lineage: Bacteria > Nitrospirota > Nitrospiria > Nitrospirales > Nitrospiraceae > Palsa-1315. The sequence goes on along the minus strand of JAPLLI010000105.1, from coordinate 651 downwards.
GTGGTGGCCGAAAAAGCCGGCACCCCCGTGCTGGTCAGAAATCTCGGGGACACCAGCATGGGCTATCGCGTCCGGCTGGGAAAAGTCGGGATCGACGATCGGGATGACGTGGTGGAGGGCGTCGTGCTCCTGCAGCGAGGCGCCAAGGCGCTCCCGGTGCTGGAACAGGTCCATCGGAAGGTGTACGAACTCAACAACAAGAAATTGCCGCAAGGCGTGACCATCAAGACGTTCTACGACCGGACGGTGCTGATCCACACAACTATCGAGACGGTCGTGGATATTCTCATTGCCGGGATCTTGCTCGTATCGATCATCCTCTATGTGTTTTTAGGGCATTTCAGGACGGCGATGATCGTGGCCCTCACGGTGCCGATTGCCTTGATGTTCACCTTCTGTTTTTTGGTGGCGCGTGGAGACTCCGCCAATCTGATCTCGCTCGGCGCCATCGACTTCGGCATCATTGTGGATTCGACGCTCATCATGGTCGAAAGTATCTTCTCCCATCTCGCGCACAAGCGGAGCCCGAACCTCACAGTGCCGATGCATATCATGAGGGCCGCCCGCGAAGTGGGCCGACCGATCTTCTTTGCGACGACCATCATCATCGTCGCCTTTGTGCCGTTGTTTACGATGACCGGAGTTCCAGGC
>JAPLLI010000110.1 GCA_026387615.1 Nitrospirota bacterium | reverse complement strand
CATGAGCCGCTGCGTCATGGTTGAAGGCAGCGGGAAGAACTTCCTCGATTCGTTCCACCAGGATAAACGTCAGATCGTCCCGCACTTCTTGCGGCACCTTTTTCAAATCTTTTTCGTTGGACTTGGGCAGAATGATTCGTTTGATGCCGGCGCGATGAGCAGCCAACACCTTTTCCTTGATTCCGCCGACCGGCAGGACTAATCCGCTCAAACTGATCTCTCCGGTCATGGCCGTGTCGCTCCGCACCGCTTCCCCGATATAGGAAGACGCCAGAGCCGTGGCCATCGTGATTCCGGCCGAAGGTCCGTCTTTCGGGATAGCTCCGGACGGCACATGGATGTGGACTCCATTCCGTTTGAACCGGGAGATATCGAGTCCCATGCTCTCCGCATGAGACCGAAGGTAGCTCCGCGCTGCTGGCTGCTGGCTGCCGGCAGCCGGAAGTCGCATGTTGATGAAGAGCGGCTATTCTGTGCTATCGGGCGGGCCCATCGTTTTGCGCATCGATCCTGACATAATCAAAAACTCATATAGGCGACATTCCAGCGGGCCATTGAAGAGGGGGATGCGTTTCGATGGCGCGAGGCCGATCAGTTTAGGGACCCGTAAATCGCCGGTAAAGATATAGGCTCGCCATCCGCTGAAGCGCTGCTTGAGCCAGTCGCCCAGCTTGGGATAGAAGGCATCCAGGTCCTCCGGATTACTGAGCCGGACTCCGTAGGGAGGGTTGATCATAATTACGCCTTGATCAGCCGGGGCCTCAAGGTCGAGGACGTCGCTCTGTCTCAATCGAATGTCGATTCCGACTCCCGCCCCCTGGAATGTGCGCTGTGCGATCTTCACTGCGGCAGGGTCCTGGTCGGAGGCATAGATGGCAGCCGGCAGGGTTGCCAGTTGTTTAACCCGGGAGGCTTCACGCAGATGGCCCAAGCGTTTGGCATCGTGAACGATCAATCGTTCAAAGGCGAAAGAGCGAGACTGCCCAGGCGCGATGCGGCGCGCCATCAGTGCGGCTTCGAGCGGGATCGTGCCGCTGCCGCACATGGGGTCGATCAGGACCTCATTGGGAGTCCAGCCAGCCAGTCGCAGCAAGCCAGCCGCCAGGTATTCGCGCAACGGCGCCTCGACGGACAGGACCCGATGGCCCCGCTTGAAGAGGGGCTCGCCGGAGGTGTCCAGATAGAAGGTGACCGTGGATTCATCGAGAAAGGCATCGAGCCGGATATTCGGGTGACGGGTGTCCACGTCCGGTCGTTTATGGCGCACCGCCATAAACTTATCGCAGACCGCATCTTTGATGCGGAGGGTGATGAAGTCCAGGCTGGTGAGGGGGCAGCGGCGCGCGCTGACCTTCACTTTGATCGTTTGTGAGGAGGTGAACCAGTCCGGCCAGGGGAGGCTATAGGCGGCGCGGTAGACATCGTCTTCCGAGAGATAGGAGGCCTGGCCGACTTCCCAGAGCACACGGCTGGCAATGTGACTCTTGAGATTGACCCAATACATCGTGGCCCAGGGAGCCAGGAAGGCGATCCCTCCGTCTGTCTTCGTGGTCATCGGCACGCCAAGGTCGTGGAGCTCCTGTTCGAGGACCCCCTCCAGCCCCTGCGGGCAGGGTGCAAAGAACCGTAGTTTTGTGCTATCCATATTTATACAATGCCTCGCGAGACGTGCGGGACAGGCGAAACGCGCGAACCATCTTTTTTTCGCTCGTCACCCTTCACTCATCACCCGTCACTATCCTATGAATTATTGCAGCGTCTGCGCCACGCCTGTCACCAAGAAAATTCCCGCCGGCGACAATCGTCTGCGGTTTGTCTGCGACTCCTGCCAGACTATTCATTACCATAATCCGAAAATCGTCGCAGGCTGTATTCCTGAGTGGGGAGACCAAATCCTCCTTTGCCGGCGCGCGATCGAGCCCAAATCAGGTCTCTGGACTTTTCCTGCCGGTTTCATGGAAATCGGCGAGAGCACCGAGCAGGCAGCCGTTCGCGAGACATTCGAGGAGGCGCAGGCTCAGGTGGAGCGTATCTGTCTCTTCGCGGTCTTGAGTCTCCCGCACATCGGCCAGGCCTATCTGGTCTTCCGCGGGCCGATGCATTCGCCGGATTTCGGGATCGGTGAGGAAAGCCTTGAGGTGCGGCTATTCTCGCTCGCTGAAATCCCCTGGGATCAAATTGCATTTCCCGTGGTCAAGGATGCGCTGCGCCGTTATGTCGACGATGTGACGCGGGGCGAGTTTCAGGTGCATGTTGCCAGTTTGTCGGATCGACTGACCTAGCGGTTTGTGTTCCCCCCCTCAATCAATTGAGCGTGGGAATCGTCAAGAGGGGCAGGCTCCGTCCCTCGCTTTCATGGAGAAAGCGAAACCCGTCCGCCTCCGTATAGTCGACCGTCACGCCTTCCATCCTGGGTGTACTCAACCGATCAATCGCAATCATGAGGCCATCGATGTGCTGCACGTCGTCGTCTGGCTGGCGGTCCGCCTCCAACGTGATGCTGAAGCTTAAGCGGGATTGGTCCAGGTCGCGCACGGAAATCCGGACGACCGGATCCTCAGGATGGTGGATTTGAATCGCTTTGAGCTGGGCAATGGCGGCAACCGTCATGGCAATCATGAGGAGAGTTCTTTCCGGCTGATGATGCGGTGAATATCGACCAGGTGGTCGTCGCGATCGATGGAGTAGAGAATCCGCCAGTGCTCGACGGCATATTTGGAGAGGCCTGCCAGGTCCGGCGCGAGCGGTTCATGGCGCAAGTTGTCGATGTTCGAGGCAATCCATTTTGTCTTGTCTAGGAGGCGCTGGGCCATGGACGAATCCAGACCAGCAAGATCCTGGACGGTGGCGGGGCGATAGGCGAGACGATACCAGGCCATGATGTCCTTACCAGCGGAGCCCGAGCTGCTCCGCGATGTCTTCGCCGGACAGCCGTTCGGTATTGGATAAGGACGCTTTTAGTTGGGTTCGCAGGCCTTCGCCGAGCTGGAGGCCGAGGTCAGGATCTCCCAGCAATTCGCGCAGGCGATCGTCGACGATCCCCCGTACAAGTTCCTTCAATTGATCTGGAGAGAGAGAGGAGAGTTCCATCAGGATGGAGGATACGGAGAGAGGTGCGTAAAATGCAACTGAAGAGAAGGTCGATCTAGACGACAGGGGCGAAGTCTCCTTGCTGTGGCGCCCCTTGGGTTATTCGCCCTGGCGCAGTAGGGCGCAATCAGCCGTCCAGGCCTAGAGTGGCAAGGGGATCAGGACTATGGTACATAGTCGCGTTCTGAGTGATTGCGGGAATTGATTTTCCTTTGTGCCTTCGTCCAAGATGCGACCGTTTCCAACAGGATTAATTTCATCAGAACCGTACGGAGGAGTCGAGCGATGTCACCATTGACGTTCTTGCGAGGAGTCTGTTCCAGTTGCCTGTTTTGCTGGGCGCTTATGGTTTCGCCGGTCAATGCCGAGCCTGTTCCCTCCGAAGACAGCGTGACGGTGTCTGCCGGGAGCGTCGTCTCGTTGGAATATACCTTGACCCTCGACGATCAGTCCGTGCTCGAATCCAACGTCGGTAAGGAGCCCATGACCTATGTGCAGGGGGCGCATGAGATTGTGCCAGGGCTGGAAACGGCGTTGGAAGGAATGAAGAAAGGTGAGCGTAAGCATATCGCCGTTGCTCCGGCTGACGGGTATGGGGTGATTGATCCGCAAGGGATTCAAGAGGTGAAGAAGGAGCTGATCCCTGCCGAGGCGCAGAAAGTCGGCGCACAACTTCAAGGGCGATCTGCCGATGGATCGACGGCGTTTCCCGTTGTCAGAGAGGTCAAAGAAGAAACAGTGGTGCTGGACTTCAACCATCCGCTCGCAGGAAAGACCCTGCACTTTGATGTGATCGTGCTGGCGATCAAGGCGGGGCAGTTGTCGAATCAGCCCTAACCGGAAGCGGGCCAGCGACTGTTGCGTGCCATCATTCAGATGTTTATCCAGCCCAGGATGCGCAGCTTGGCGCGTCGGTTGCGGCAGCCGTGTGACGGTCGTTTGATTTCCAGCGGACCTGCTTCTAGAATGCCGCGATGGGATTGATTTTGTGATGCCCGCCATCTCTCGCGCTCGAACCACGTCACCACGCAAGAAGAAGATCCAGCCCAAGTCTCCTCGCCTCGACGCCTCCGTGAAGCGCCGTTTTCAGACCAGATTGCTGAAGTGGTACGAGAAATATGGCCGGGATCTGCCTTGGCGCAAGACCTCCAACCCCTATCACATTCTGGTGTCTGAAGTGATGTTGCAACAGACGCAGGTTGATCGGGTGATTCCCAAGTACCACGAGTTTTTGGGTCGCTATCCCAGCTTCGAGGAGCTGGCCGATGCGCGGGTTTCCGATGTGAAGAAGACCTGGTATCCACTCGGCTACAATATTCGTCCTGAACGGCTGCATAGCATCGCTTGCGAGACGGTGGAACGGTATGGAGGGCAGCTCCCCAGCGATGCGGAGGAACTGCTGTCGTTCAAAGGCATCGGACGGTATACAGCCGGCGCCATTCGTTCGTTCGCCTTCAACGAAGATGCGCCGATCCTGGATACGAATGTCATTCGAGTCCTGCATCGGGTGTTCGTGGCGAAGGGCGATCCCAAGACGCAGAAGCCGAAGCTCTGGGCCCTGTCGGAAGCCTTGATTCCGCGCGGGAAAGGCTATGACTTTAACCAGGCCATCATGGACTTTGGGGCGACCTGCTGCTCAGCGAGAAACCCGTCCTGCTCACAATGCCCGATGAAATCATTTTGTAAGACCTACCCCTTCGAGAAGTAATGAGGAGCGTCGGTACGTGATGAAGGTCGTTGAAGTCGTTGCAGGTCTGGTTTATCGTGACGGCCGCTACTTGATCGCCAGACGGAAAGCCGACGTGCACTTGGCGGGCTTCTGGGAATTTCCTGGCGGTAAGCGGGAGGCGGGTGAAACCTTGGAAGAATGTCTGCAGCGGGAATTGTTCGAGGAGCTGAATATTCGTATCGACTGGCCCGTGCCCTTTCACGTTGTTCGGCACCAATATCCTGAGAAAACCGTGGAGCTGCATTTCTTCCGCTGTGGGATCGAAACAGGCCAGGCCAGCGCGATCGACTGTGCGGAGATTCGATGGGTCTGGCCGCATGAGCTGGCGGATTTTGAGTTCCCGCCAGCGGACCGTCCCGTCATAGAGATCTTGCGGCAGGAGGCCATAGGGGGAATCTCATGAAAGTCGTTCTCGACATTGAAACGATTCAAGCGCCTCGGGAGGAATGGACTCGTCTCGTCGGGAAGCTTCCTGCCGGCGGTGATGCTGAGCCGGCAGGTGAACCGTATGATTTGTTTGCGGCCGGGGCTGCCGACGAACGGCGGCGCGCCGAGGATGAGCAATATGCCAAGTCCTCTTTCGACGGCACGTTCAGCCGGATTGTCTGTATCGGTCTGTTGGAGTTTTCCGATCAGCTTGAGCCCCGTGGCGCCGTGGCCTGGTATGGCGGAAATGAGCGGGAGTTGTTGCAGCAATTCTGGGCCCGTTTGGCGCAGAGCCGCCCAACGCTGTTCATTACCCATAACGGGCTGGGCTTCGACCTGCCGTTCATCAAGAAGCGATCGATCATTCATCAAGTCAAGCCAAGTCTGGACATCAACCTTGCCAGGTTCCGCACGGAGCCGGTCTACGATACGATGGCGGTCTGGAGCAATTGGGATACGCGAGGCTGGGTGAAGCTCGATGTGCTGGCGAGGGCGTTGGCTGTCGAGACCAAATCAGGGAGCGGGTCGCAGGTGGCTGAGATGTGGGAGAAGGGGCAGGGGGCTGAGCTGGCTCGCTACTGCCTGCAAGATACCTATGTGACCTATGCCTGTTATGCCAGGATGAATTTTAAGCCGCCTCTATCCAGCGAGGTGGTGCTGCTTCACCCGGAGTTGCTGGATGTCGGCTGAGACGGCTTAGCGTGTTTCTGCTGCGTCAGGTTGTTTCTTTTTTGCTTTTGGCTTCGCAGGTGCCTTCTTGGGCTTGATGGCCTTCGCTCCCTTGTCACGCTCTTGCAGATCGCGCTTCATCCGGTCTGATTCCTCGCGAAGCAGGGTGATTTCGAGATCCTTGCTGGCGAGTGCCTCGGTTGCCTTCTCCAGTTCACTGAGTTGATGAGTTGTCTCGCCAACCGCTCCTGTTTCCTGGCCCACAGTATGAATGATCGGTTGGACTTGGGCCGACGCCGGTGCCGGAACCTCCGCAGGCGCATTCGAAGAGATTGGAGCGATCAGGGCGGCTTTTCTGGTTGGCGGGGAGGCGGGGATCAGCGCCTTGGTCAATGCGCGATAATCGATGACGGTCGCCACGGCGCCGAGCGCGCCGTCTGCAGTATAGACCGGAGCATTTTCGCTATGTGCGGCTGACTCCGGCGTGAAGTGGGTCGGCTTGTTCCCCTTACCGATCGTCACATGAAGCGATCCATTCTGTACGTAAAGACTGCCAAAGGCTCGTTCGAGTCCTAGTCCTGTTGATGAAGAAAGGTGGAATTCAATCAACTGGTCTGGTTTCGCCTGGGCGAGGCCGTCTGAGAGCAGGGGGGCCAGAAACTCCGCATCTTCATCGCTGAAGATTCTCGTTGGTTTATTCTCGCCAGGGGACGTTTTCGTGGACCCGCCCTGGGCTCCCTGCTGGGAGAGCCCCTTGATGATCTTGGCGATGGTGAGTTCATCGATTGCGGCAGGATGGTTGGCTTGAAACGACAGGTCGGCGACTTTTTCTAAATGGACGCTGCCTTTCACATTCTGAGCGACGGGGGCTCCGCTAATGCATCCGCTCATAGCAAGGGTGAGGGCGGCGATGCCGAGAAGTCCTGGCATGGTCGAACGTGGCCGGTTTGTTGCCGTCAAGTGGCCCTTCGTGAGGGGGTTCATGGTCGAGGATAGACCGGTGCGCAGGCTGGGGACGAGGTGCAGGGGAAGGGTCTGATTGACTACCAGATTCCTAACCCCATCATGGTCATGCTGAGGGCAATCCATCCGAAGATCCCCATCGCAATGACGTTTTCCAGGCTCATGGAGCTGTCCCTGTGCTCTTTTATGCTGGGATCCTGGTGCTTGCTCATGCCTCGTCTCCATAGTGATTGTGAGAAAGTAGCAGCATCAATTGGCTTAAGCAATGATCGTGCCTTTCTGGTCAATGAGGATTATGCGAGATATTCTGGGTGCTTACTTGAGAGTGGCTTAGGCTACGCTGTTTTGTC
>JAPLLI010000233.1 GCA_026387615.1 Nitrospirota bacterium | reverse complement strand
AAGAACCGGGCGCTCCTGGCGATGGCCGAAGCCTTGGAAGAGCACAAGGACGCATTGCTTGCTGCGAATGAATTGGATCTGGAGGCCTTCGGAACTGAGCCGGACAAGAAGGCGATGGCGGATCGGCTGCGTCTGACGGAGGAGCGAATCGTCGAGATGGCGGTGGGCCTGCGTGAAGTGGCAGCGCTTCCTGATCCGCTCGGTACCATGCCGAAGATGTGGACGAGACCGAATGGCATGCAGGTCGGGCGTGTGCGGGTTCCGATCGGCGTCATCGGCATTATTTACGAGTCCCGTCCGAACGTCACGGCTGATTCCGCCGCCCTCTGTTTAAAGTCCGGGAACGTCTGTGTGCTGCGTGGCGGGAGCGAGGCGATCCATTCTAATACGGCGATTGCGACGGTCCTCTCGGATGCGGCAGAAAAAGCCGGCGTCCCGGCCGGGGCGATCACCTTTGTCGCGCGGCCTGAGCGTGAGCTGGTGCCTCTTTTGCTGAAGCAGGATCGCTACATCGATTTGATTATCCCGCGCGGCGGCGAATCGCTGATGAAGGTCGTCACCGAGCATGCCACGATTCCTGTCATCAAGCACGATGCCGGCGTCTGTCACATCTATGTCGATGGCGATGCCGATCCTGCCATGGCCGAGCGGGTCTGTTTCAACTCCAAGGTGCAGCGGCCCTCGACCTGCAATGCAGTGGAGACCCTCTTGGTGCATCAGGGCATTGCGCGCAACTGGCTCGCTCCGTTTATTGAGAAGTTAGTCGAGGCCAAAGTCGAGGTTCGCGGTTGCCCGAAGACCTGTCAGTTGTCATCCTCGGCCAAGCCGGCGAGCGACGAGGATTTCGGGAAGGAATTTCTCGACCTCACCGTGGCAGTCAAAGTGGTCAAGAACATCGATGAGGCCATGGAACATATTGCAAAATATGGTTCACGCCATACAGAAGCGATTGTGACTTCCGACTATCCCAAGGCCATGCGGTTTCTGCGAGAGGTCGATGCCAGCGCCGTGCTGGTGAATGCCTCTACCAGGTTGAACGATGGTTATCAATTCGGGCTGGGCGCGGAAATCGGGATCAGCACGTCCCGCATCCATGCGCGGGGCCCGATGGGGCTGGAAGAATTAACCTGCTTTAAGTTTATCGTCTTGGGGAGCGGGCAAGTCCGCGAGTAGATGTCTGCTGATCCACTTTTGGCCGCATTGCACAGAGCCCGCCATCTTCGTTTCTCCACGAATCTTCCCTTTGCGCAGGATCTCGAACAGCCTGGCGGGCGAGTTGCCCGCCAGGCTACCGGCCATCTGGTCTTCTATCGCCAGGACGGGCGCAGATTTCTCGCTACAGACCCGGCAGGCAATCCATTGCATGAATGTGAGTGGGGGACCGATGCCGCAGGCGCGGCGATCCTTCTCCGTGCCAGGATCCGGTTGGATTGGGGCCAATGGGTCGGGTTGAAACCGGCTGGTTTGGTGAATGAAACCAGTCTCAACCTCGCCAGCAAACCTGGCTGGCAACGGCTCACAGCTGACGATCTGCGGGCGATGGCGGCTCAGGCGCTCCGGGTTCCGATCGAGGACGTGCGGTTTTTTTATCGCGATGAGGATCTCGTGATCGGGTCGACTGGCAGGGCCACGATTCGCCAGCGGAAAGATGCGTTCTATGTGTTGCAGGATGGAGATTTCGCGCGCGCCCGTTTCATGTCCTGTATGGGGGCGATGAGTTGGGCCTCGATCGACTTTCTGCCGGTCGTCGAACTGTTCAAGTCGCTCTTGCCGGGAACCGGGTCTGCGGTCTTTGAATTGATCCGCGGCCTCTACGACGATCAGAACGAGGGGAGTCAGAGCCCCAGGCCGTTGCGCTATCGCGGGATTCCCGCCTACCCCTCGGAAGCAGCCTATCGCTTGTTTAGTAGTTTCTTTACCCCTCAGGCGCCAGGGGGGGCGAATCCCTTCACCTTGTTCATGAATCCTGAACGGTCCAATCAAGTCACCTGGCTGCCAGCTGGGACGATGCCGGTTCGTTATTTCGACCAGAGTGCTGGGGCCTGTCTGACCCTCCAGGGCGGTTTGTTGCAGAAGGTGACCATGGCCTCAGATTCATCAGGGCTGTCCTATCTGAGCCCGAAGGGCCGCCGGGTGCTACCTTGCGATCGGAGTGCGGAGATTGCCGGAGGGCAGGTTATCCTGAAGGATTGTACCCGTGAAACGAGGTTGGCCGTGCCCCTGCCGCAAGGGAGCCTGGAACAGGCTGGTGCGACCGCGGCTATAAGCCCGGTCGATTGGCGATCTGTCTTTGTCCAGGGAGTTCCGGCGATCTCTCCTGCCGAGGCCTATGGCGCGGTGTTGCTCTATCCGGAAGATGAATCTGAAATCGGTGAACAGGCGGCGCAACCATTTGTGGCTGATTACCTGCAAGACCTTGGCGAGCAAGATCGGGAAATCGGCGCGGCCCTGTCGCATGCCGAGCAGGTGCTCATCGATAATGGCGACGCGGTGATCTCGACCTGCATCCTCTTCGATCGGCCGAGAGCCTATACCGTACGTATCCAGAATATAGCCCTGGCGCAAAAGCAGGCCCAGCAGCTCTGGACGGTTTCTGCCGAATTGCAGCGGTGGGACTGGCTCTCGCAGGTTCGATTCGTTCAGGCTGAAGAGCCTCAGGAGCGAGCGGCTGCTCACTCCTATGACCTGGTTTACCAGTGGGTGCCTTATGGCAGTGGAGAGCAACCGGCCCGATTGGCCGAATGTCTGATGGAGATTAGCCGAACGTTACGTGGCGGAGGCAATGCCTTTGTTATCGGTCCGGCACAGCTGGGCCGGCATGGTTCATCCCATGGACTCCACGTCTGTTGGGAGGAGCCGGTAGAACAGCTTCCCACCTTTCGGATGCATCGCACAATCCTACCCAGGGCGCGATTGAGGGCGGGGCTCACGTTATTTCACCTGAAGAAGGCCTAGCCTGCTTGCACTGAGCGCCTCTGATCGATTACGGTTGTTGCTATGAATGAACCGACGTCAGAACAGATTCCAGGCGAGGAGCCGGGCGATAAGATCGTCATCTATTGGGAGCGGGAGTATTCGACGGCCATCGCGCCGGAACGACTGAAGCTGGACTTCATGCCGCATCGGCCCCTGTTGTCCGGGATGTCGTTGAACGAGCAGCGGACGGTGGCGGTCGAGGGGTACAAAGTGATTCCCGACGATTGTGGGCCGGTGCGAATGGTGGGCCAGTATGGCTGGCTCATTCGGTCTCCGGCTGACTGTAAGATTCGCCGCACGGCCGAGGGGGTGAAGTGGCAGGCTCCGCCGATTTTGCCGGAAGAGCGGATTCTGGGCTACAAGTCCTTTTCGGGAACCTATGTCGATTTGATTTTAAACAGCGGGTATCCCAAGCTTTGCTGCGGCATCAGGTTCTACTATCCCAAGCAGGTTGGCTTGATGATGAAGGACGTGCCGAACCACTTCTACCACTATCCTGACCGGACGTTTTTTGTGTGGGAGGGGATTAAGACGCAGGAGTATAAGCGCACACCGAATATGTATGACTGGCTTCCGGACTACGACGCCTTCACCGCCAACTTTCTGCTGCAACTCACGAAGCCGACGACCATCAAGCGAGGTGATCCGATCGGCATCGTCGTGCCGGTGATGCTCCCCAAGCAGTTTACCCTCGAAGAGCTTAAGCGGCCCTAGCTACCGGCTAGTGCTCGGGTGTGCGCAGCCTTCCGCGGTGGGTGGCGAGGTCGTGAATCTTCTCGTCTGTTGTGCTCTGGCCCTCGACCCACTTATCGGCCCCCATATCGGACAGACCGTGAAAATGCGCGCCCGGTTCAATGGAAATTGATGGCGTACGGATATCGCCGATCACGATCCCCGGGCTTAGGATCATGACTTTTTCTGAGGCCGTGATATCGCCCTTGATTCTTCCGCTCGTGATGAGGGAGCCGGTCTTGATGCTGCCCTTGATGACGGCATGCTCCCCAATCGTCAGCGTTCCGCTTGAATGGAGTTCGCCCTCAAACTGACCATCAATCCGGACGCTTCCCTTCAGGGTCAGGACGCCCTTGAAGACCACGTCCTTTCCCAGGAACGTGAAGTCTTCCTGGCCTGTTGCTGTCCCGGGTTGGTTTTTCCCGAATGCCCACATGGCATCCTCCTCATATCTGTGCTGCCGTTGATGAGGCCTTGCGGCTTCATGGAGCGAGGGCTCGTCACCGGAGTATACCCGAATCGGGTTCCCGTGTCGCGCTCCGCTCCGAGGACCGACAGCCAGGTTACGCGTCCTGGGTGCTAGGCATTGGCTCGTCTGACGGTTGAGGCGTCAGTCGCATCGACGGAACGGAGTGGTGTTTCGCGTGATACTTCCCGAATCGTCTGCGTCATCTCAAGCGTCCCGTTGAAGAGCACACCGTCCTCGATCGAGATCATCGGCGTTTTCACTCCGCCATTCAGCACGGCGGGGGCGAGCAGCTTGATCTTTTCTTTGGCCACGACATCGCCCGTGATCTTCCCCATGCAGACGATCGTGCCCGCGCTCACCTTGGCCGTGAGGACAGCTTCTTCTCCGACCAGCAAGGTCCCTTCGGTGTGGATCTCTCCATCGAGGAATCCATCGATCCGCACGGTCCCGCTGTAGGAAATCGTGCCCTTGAACTCGACTCCTTTGCCCACGAAGGCCACAACGGCTTCTGTCGATTCCGGTCTCGTGTTGGGAGACGAAGGCACGGCGCCTTCTATGTCCGAGAGGGATTGGGTTGAACGTTTGCTATCTTGTTTTTCAGGCTGCCACATAGATCGGTCCTCCTCTGTGTGTAATAGGTAATGTCTGGTTCAGTGTCTACTATGGCCCGTATCGGTTTATACGGGAGAAACATTGAGCGTTCCATGCGGATAGCACCCAACCGTGCATGTCAGTATCCAATTCTTTCCTTGATGACGCGAGGAAAATCAGATAATCGCGCAATTCAATCATCGTGAGAGACAGGCTATGGGATTAGCGTTCATACGGCCTGCCCCTTCTGCCGCGTGGCTTGGCCTAGCCTGTTTCTCTGAGACAGGGGCTAGACCATTGATTATTTTTATAAATGAAGCAGGCTATATCGTCAAGCAAAGTGCCGAATTCATGCATTCCTGTCCCACGTCAATTGCGTCAGCCTGGGAGAACCCCTTCCCGCGGCTTGACAGGATTTCTAGGTCTCAGTAAGATGCCGCAACCTTTAATGCTCATCCTGCGAGGTGAGAAAGGAGCGCGTATGGACTTCCGTCAGGCTTGTGTCTGTCGACACCCTTCACCCTTCTCATCGCATGTCGATGAGGGGGTTTTTTTATGTCAGAAAGTTGAGTGAATCATGGTGACTCAGAACGATCGACCACAAGAACGGCTGATCATGGATGCGGGAGATATCGCCAGGGCGGTGACCCGTATCGCTCATGAGATTCTCGAGCACAATAAGGGAGTGCAGGGTTTGGCGCTGGTCGGGATTCGAACCGGGGGCGTGCATCTGGCCCATCGGCTGGTGAAGCGTATCCAAGAGATTGAAGCGGCTTCTGTGCCGATCGGCGAGTTGGACATTACGCTCTATCGGGACGATCTCTCGATGCGGAAGGACCAGCCGATTCTCCGCATGACATCGGTGCCATTCGATATTTCCGACAAGGTGATCGTGCTGGTGGATGACGTGTTGTTCACGGGGCGAACGATCCGCGCGGCGATGGACGGATTGATCGATCTGGGCCGGCCGGCGGAGATTCAGCTGGCCGTGTTGGTCGACCGGGGCCATCGGCAGTTGCCGATCAAGGCCACCTATATCGGGAAAAATATTCCGACATCTCGGGAAGAGGACATTCAAGTGTTATTGGAAGAGCAAGGCGAGGATGACCGGGTGGTGATCCTCAAGGGGGGCGCCCTATGAGTCTCAATCGTAAACACCTGTTAAGCCTGGCGCCCTTGTCGGTGGACGAGATCAAGCTGATCTTGGAGACGGCCGACTCGTTTAAGGAAGTGAGCGGCCGGGAAATCAAAAAAGTCCCGGCGCTCCGGGGGCGCACCGTGGTCAATTTGTTCTTTGAGCCTAGTACCAGGACGCGCACCTCGTTCGAGTTGGCGGCGAAACGGCTGAGCGCGGATGTGATCAACTTTTCGCCCTCGTCGAGCAGTGTGGTCAAAGGGGAAACGTTGCTCGATACCGCGCGCAATATCGAAGCGATGCAGGCGGATATTATCGTCTTGCGGCATCCTTCGGCCGGCGCAGCCGAGGCTCTGGCCCGCTGGGTGAAGTCCTCCGTGATCAATGCCGGAGACGGATGGCATGAGCATCCGACGCAAGGCCTCTTGGATCTCTACACGATTCGCGAGCGGGGCCTGTCGTTCGAGGGGTTGAAGGTGGCGATTGTCGGAGATGTGGCCCATAGCCGGGTGGCTCGTTCGAACATTCACGCGTTGGTCAAGTTGGGAGCGGAAGTCCGGGTGGTCGGGCCTCCGACGATGATCCCGGCCGGAGTCGAGAAGCTGGGTGTGCGCGTCTATTACCATCTCGACGAGGCCTTGCGCGACGTGCAGGTCATCATGATGTTGCGCTTGCAGCTCGAGCGGCAGGGGAAGGCGCTGTTCCCGACCATTCGCGAATATGCGCGGCTCTACGGGTTGACGTCCGAGCGGGTCAAGCTGGCCGATCCCAAGGTAATCGTGATGCATCCTGGGCCGATCAACCGGGGCGTCGAGATCGCGCCGGAAGTGGCCGATAGTTTGTCCTCGGTGATCTTGGATCAGGTGGCGAACGGCGTGGCCGTTCGCATGGGTATTCTCTATCTCATGTCAGGAGCGAACTGAATCGTGGCTATTCATATTGCAGGCGGGCACGTGATCGATCCGGGACGGTTCAATGGCCTGGCCGATGTGCTGATCGATGAGGGGCGAATCGTGGCGATGGGGCTCAACCTTAAGGTTCCGGCTGGCGCGACGAAGATCGATGCCAAGGGACGGTTGGTCCTTCCCGGGTTCGTCGATCTCCATGTCCATTTTCGTGAGCCGGGCTTCGAATATAAAGAATCGATCCAAAGCGGCGCGGCGGCAGCGGTGGCCGGCGGGTTCACCTCGGTCTGTTGCATGCCCAACACGAACCCCGTAAACGACAATCAGGCGATTACAGAATTCATGCTTGAGCGGGCTAGGACAGCCGGGCTGGCGAATGTGTTTCCGATCGGCGCGATCACCAAAGGCTCGGAAGGAAAAGAGTTGGCGGAGATCGGCGATTTACGGCGCGCGGGATGTGTCGCCATCTCGGATGACGGGAAGCCGGTGATGAACAGTCTCGTGATGCGGCGCGCGATGGAATATGCCCTGGCCTTCGATGTGCCGGTGGTCGACCATTGCGAAGACCTGCACCTCGCCGAGGGGGGCTGCATGAACGAAGGGGTCATCTCGACCGAGTTGGGGCTCCCCGGCATGC
>JAPLLI010000190.1 GCA_026387615.1 Nitrospirota bacterium | reverse complement strand
CCTCGCACGACAAGCCCCAGGCGCTCAATTCTTCCGGTGACATACTGGCCATTGAATTCTCTCTTCCCCCACACACACTGCGAGCGGCGGAGGGGTGATCCCTGACTGCGCGCGTCCAATGAAGACTATCCCTCTCTCACTCCATCACTTCAGGGGGGGGCCAAGGCTGCCCTCAACTGCGCGCATCGAACGAGCACCGTTTCATCGTGCGCGTTCTGCGAGCAAGGAGGGCGCCTGGCCGCTCTCCCCGCACCCTTCTGAGGCCGCGCGTTGCGCGAGCAAGGGGATCATCCCTCCACCGCACTACTCGACTTTTTCGACCACGATCCGGTAATGAGCCGCTGCTGCTTCGAGCGGTTCCTGCAGCAATAACTTATGTCCGTCGTTCTTCAAACTGAGCGGCACGTTCTTGATCGGTTCGCCCGCGTCCAGCCAGACTTCCAACTGTTCGCCCGCATCCATCATCTCCAGCTTCAGCTTGGTCTTCACGTAATTCATCGGACAGGCCACGCCGCGCAAATCGTACACCGGCGCGCCGGACGAGACAGGCGCTGCGATAGAAGCGACCGGCGCCTTGGCTGGCGGCACGCTGGCCGCGACTGCGGTGGTTGTGCCCACCGCCGCCAACTTCAAATCTTTCCCCATCTGCTCCGTGGCGGCACGGCAGGCATCGACGAAGCCCTTGGCAAAGGCCATCTTCTCGCGAGCCGACTCGCCCGTCGTCTCCTTGGGCCCTAAATCGCCGACTCGTTTCCGCAAGTCCCGATAGATCGGTGGAACAATCCCTTTTTGCGCAATCCGGCTGTCGAACTCCGTAAAGGTCTCCGCATCGGTCGAGGGCTCCAGTCCTTCCGTTACCAGCAAGGCCTTGGCAGCAGACAGGACCGCGCGATAGGACTTGTTCACCGACACGGAATACTGATGGTTATCCACGAGGAGCTTGGCCTGATAGAGCTCTTGGTCCGCTTCGAGAATGCCGTTCTCGATCATCTCCAGCGCGCCGCCGGCGCATTCGCCCGGCCCGAGATCCTCCAGCACAAACTCCTCTTCGCCTTCCCAGTCGTAATAAAACGTCGGGTCCTCTTCAAAGGAGGGGACGATGGTATAGGGGATCAGCTCGTCCTTCAGCTTGATCTTGCCGACACGGTCAATAAAGGCCGGCAGCCCCTCACCGGAGAGACGGTCGCGCCGATAGACATCGATTAAATGTCTGATCCCGGCCGACACGCTCTTGGCCGGCAACTTGACCACCATCTGGCCGATTTTCGCCGCCCCGTCGACCCTCCCGCCCAAATGCAATTCATAGAAGGGCGAAACATGTTCGCCGATGCGCTTGCCGACCCCATGCAAGCCGATCGTCGAAATATGGTGCTGGGCGCAGGAATTGTGGCAGCCGCTGATCTTGACGGTCACATCGCTCAAATCCTCGGGCACCCGTCCGGCCGGAAACACTTCTGCCAAGGCCCGCGCGAGTCCCTTGGAGGAGGTAATTCCCAACCCGCACGTATCGGTGCCGGGGCAGGCGATAATATCTTCGACCAATTCGGCGCCGGGATCGGCCAGGCCCTGCGACGCCAGATCCGCGTAGAGATCGGCGATCTGCGACTCCGGCACCCACCGGATGACCATGTTTTGATTGATCGTCGTCCGGATGTTACCGTTGGAGTAGCGGTCGGCAAGGTCGGCAAGGTGCAGCATCTGCTCCGTCGTGAGATCGCCCATGAACAACTTGGTCACGGCTGCGACATAGCCCGCTTGCTTCTGGCGCACCACGTTGGTGCGGCGCCACATTTCAAATGGCGTCTCCGCCGCCCTACCGCTGGCATGGCCATTGGGCTGCACCCCCGCCTGCTTCGATCCATTGGACGTCGGCATGATGAGAGGGACAGGCTCATCCGGATACGATAGTAATGTGATCGGCTCATGGGTCGGCCGGTCATGGCCCATCGCGACGTAGGCCTCTTCCCAGCGGCGCTTGAACTCCTCAAAGCCCAGCTTCTCGATCACGAACTTCATGCGGGCCTTCGTCCGGTTCTTTCGATTGCCCAGGGTGTCAAAGACCCGGATCACGGCTTCGATGCTCGAAATGAGCTCGTCCATCGGCGTGAATTCCCGAAGGACCTGCGCCAGCCGGGGAGCTGACCCGAGGCCGCCGCCTGCGACCATGCGGAAGCCGATCACTCCATCCGCACGCTTCGCGGCGAGAAGTCCGACATCGTGAATCGGCGTGAGCGCGCAATCCTGCTTGCAACCGGAGAACGCGATTTTGAATTTGCGGGGCAGACTCTGATTGAGCGGATTCCGCAAAAGATGGAGCGCGACGGTTTTCGCATAGGGCGTCACGTCGAACACTTCCCCCTGGCAGATGCCGGCCAGGTGGCAGGCCGTTACATTGCGGACCGTATTGGCGCAAGCCTCTCTAGTCGTCAACCCGACTTCCGCCAGTCCACGCATGATAGTCGGCACATCCTTGAGCTCGACAAAATGCAGCTGAATATCCTGGCGCGTGGTCACATGCCCGACCCCGGTGGCATAGCGCTCGGTCAGTTCCGCGACCCGCCGGAGCTGATTGGCCGTCATGCCGCCAAAGGGGATCTTGATCCGGACCATCTGGACACCGGCTTGCCGTTGACCATAGATACCGTACTGGAGCCGGAAAGGCCTGAACAGATCGCCCGAGACGTCGCCGGACGCCATGCGTAACGCTTCGGCTTCGAAGGTTTCGATTTCCTCGGCGATGGCAGGAGAAATCGGCTCGGTCTTGATCGGAACAATATTGACTGGAGTACGACTCATAGTGACCTCAATGCAGACGGCTGAAAAGCCCGGTGGAAAAAATATAGCTAAAACGGCCCATATGGCATGGGGACATCAACAACCTCGGATGCTCAAAAAGGCCGTCCAGCAAGGCCGCAGCTAGTACACAACTGTGAACGCTGCAATGCGAATTAGCTTCCTCGTTCATTGTTCATAGTTCATCGCTCACCGTTTCCTGAATTGGCGGTCTTTTTCAGCATCCTGCTAAATGTGGTACATCAACGACCGCTCTTGCTCGAGCACTCGTTGCTGCCCGGCTAATTCTTCTACGCTAATGGCCTCAAGCACATGACGTTCCGCTTGATGGACCTGCTCCCACATCTTTCCGAGTAGCAGCTCCGGCTTGCTGAGACGTCGCGCCTGCGTCCGTCCATCTCCGCCACTCAACGGCGCCAGCGGACCGTCCAGTGCTTCGAGGATCTCGACGACCGACACCTCAGACGGTTTCTTTGACAGCACATAGCCCCCTTGGGCGCCTCGAAGGCTCGACACAAGGCCGGCTTTCTTCATGCCATGGAGCACCTGCTCAAGAAAACGCGCAGGAATCGCTTGCCGGCGAGCAATCGATTTCGCTTGAACAGGAGCCGTCCCCAGCTGCATCGCTAAGTCGACAGCGGCCATGATTCCGTACGTCGCTTTCAGAGACACCTTCATATATGAGTATTCCGGTAGGAATTAAAACATTTCTGCTTTTAATACTCCCAGGGCGACGCTCCTGTCAAGTCACCCCCCCCTCACGTTCCCAAATTCCATCCCCCATGGCACGTCGTCCATCTCGAACCGGAGGAGAAGCCATGGAAGGGCCTGCAATCCCTTCCATCAGGCAAATCACATGAAATCGCCCCCCATTCGTCACAGAAGAGCGGCCTCGCTCGACTTTCCTCGTTGACATCAAATCGGCTCTAGGCAATAATCCGCAGCGTTTCTTCGCTCTTCTCTTGGAACCTTCATGTCGCTTACATCATCCGTATCCGTCTTCAGTCTTTTGCTGCTCAGCGGCGACCCGGACGTCCAAAGTCAGGTCAAGCACCTCTTCAAAGATGCTTCCGTAACCATCGCGAAAGACGCATCCGCCCTATCAAAAGAGACGGCCAAATGCACATTTGATGCAATCATCGTCGAGTCGAAGCCAAGCTCATCCGCTGGGGCCGCCTCCATCCCCGCCACCATTGACCTCACACACACACTGGTCATCACCGGTTCTCGAACTGTCCTGAAGCGCACCTCCAAACTCATCCAGGTGGCCGCGCGACAGAAGGCAGCGGAAGCGACCGGGAAAGACGCCCTGTCGCTTGAGGACTACCTGGAGTGGAAAATGGGAGACTTTGTGAAGGGGATGCGAAGCGGCTCAGGACGCAATCTCCATCCCATGCTGATCAATGCCATTGAGCGTCCCTTAATCACCATGGCGCTTCAGGAAACCAAAGGGAACCAAATCCAAGCGGCAGAACTGCTGGGCTTGAACCGGAACACGCTCAGAAAGAAAATCAAGGACTTGCACATTCCCGTGAAACGGAAACGGACTGCGCAGACGCGAGACGCCTAACGAGTCGCGCATGCCAAGAACACAGCGAGGCACAGAGTCACGTAGTTCAACCCACTAATTCAGGAGGGGCACGATGACGAAAGAAGAGCTGATCGCAAAGATGGCAGCATCCGCCGGTATCACCAAAGTCGCAGCAGGCACGGCCTTACAGGCCTTCACCGGCGCGGTGACCACCTCCCTGAAGAAGGGACAGCGCGTCTCCTTGGTGAATTTTGGCACCTTTACGGTGGCCAAACGGAAAGCCCGGCTTGGCCGCAACCCGAGAACCGGCGAGGCCCTTCGCATTCCCGCCGCCAAGGTTCCGAAGTTCTCGGCAGGGAAAATTTTAAAGTCCGCCGTCAGGTAATCTCGCTCGACCAGCGACCGTCCATCCGGCAAACAAGAGAAGCGGAGGCGTATGTCCCCCTCAGGAGTGCGCCTCCCTCCCTTTTGCATTTCTTGACACATTGGGCAGGGCTATATTAGCATGCGCCTTCTGTATCGACAGGCGCGTAGCTCAGGGGGAGAGCGCTACCTTGACACGGTAGAGGTCGACGGTTCAAGACCGTCCGCGCCTACCACCCAGCTGAGGGCATCCGCTTGCCTCTCGTAGGCGGGGTGCCTTTGTTGTTTCTAGTGCTCACATCGATTAGTGCATGGCATGAAAATTACGTTGAAAGATGGCAACAGTCTGGATATTCCAGCAGGACAGACCGTGGGGTCTGCCCTGTCGGCGTTCGGCCTGAAGCTTGGCCCGGACATCCTGGCGGCTAAGGTGAATGGCCGGGCCGTGGATCTTTCAAGCGCCTTAACAGAAGATGCCGAAGTTGCGCCCCTGCTGTTCGATAGTGCCGAAGGCCGTGAGGTCTACCGCCATAGCAGCACGCATATCATGGCGCAGGCCGTCAAAGAAGTATTCCCCACGGCAAAGCTGACCATCGGCCCGGCCATCGCGGACGGGTTCTTCTACGACTTTGATTATGAGCGCCCTTTTACGCCTGAAGATCTCGAGAAAATTGAAGCGCGCGCGAAAGACATCATCAAGCGTGCCCTCCCCGTGAAACGGGCAGAATTGTCGAAACCCGACGCGGTGAAGTTTTTTCAGGATCGCGAGGAAGCCTATAAAGTCGAGTTGATTCAAGGACTGGCAGAGGGGCAGACCATCACGGTCTACGGCCAGGGAGAGTTCACCGATCTCTGCCGCGGCCCGCACCTCCCGACGACCGGCCATGTCGGGGCCTTCAAGCTTCTGAACACAGCCGGCGCCTACTGGCGCGGCGACGAACGCAACCCCATGCTGCAGCGGATCTACGGGACCTCCTTCCCCACCCAGGCGGAGCTCGACGCGCACCTCGCGCGCTTAGAAGAAATTAAGCGCCGGGACCATCGCAAGGTCGGCAAGGAACTCGACCTGATCTCGATCTCGGATGAAATCGGCCCAGGCCTGGTGCTCTGGCATCCGAAGGGTGCGACCATCCGGCTGTTGATCGAGAACTTCTGGCGCGACCAACATATTCAAAACGGCTACGAACTGGTGTATTCCCCTCATGTGGCCAAGCTGGACCTCTGGAAAACCAGCGGTCACGTCGACTACTACCGCGAGAACATGTTCGCGCCCATGACGGTTGAGATACGGCGAACTGGGAACCGTCTATCGGTATGAACGGACGGGCGTCCTCCATGGCCTGTTGCGGGTGCGCGGCTTCACGCAAGACGACGCGCATCTCTTCTGCCGGCCGGATCAGATTGAAAGCGAAGTCAGCCAGGTCCTGGATTTCACCTTCTTCATTCTCGGCACCTTCGGGTTCACCGAGTTTGAAGTGTTCCTCTCGACGAAACCGGAAAAGTCCGTCGGCTCCGAGGAACGCTGGACGCAAGCTACGAGCGCGCTCGAAGCGGCCTTGAAGAGCCGAAACGTCGCCTACCAGATCGATCCGGGCGAAGGCGTCTTCTACGGACCGAAAATCGACATCAAGATCAAGGATGCCCTGGGGCGCTCCTGGCAATGTTCCACGATTCAAGTCGATTTCAATAATCCTGAGCGGTTCGACCTGGGCTATATCGGGGAAGACGGCAAGGTGCACCAGCCGATCATGATCCATCGGGCGTTGATGGGATCAATCGAGCGGTTCTTCGGCATTCTGATCGAGCACTTCGGCGGCGCCTTCCCCACCTGGCTCGCCCCGGTTCAAGCGACGGTCATGTCCATCACGGACAGCCAGCATCCCTACGTGGCCGAGGTCGTGGCCCAACTCAAAGCAGCGGGATTCCGCGCTGAGGCAGACCTCCGAAACGAAAAGATCGGGCTCAAAATTCGAGAAGCGGAAAAAGCGAAGGTTCCATTTATGTTTGTGGTTGGCGACCGGGAAGTGCAGAGTGGGACTCTGGCCATACGGGGCCGGAGCGGAGCCAACCTCGGTAGCATGACCGTCGCAGGAGCGCTCGACCTGCTCCGTGCAGATCTCAAGCCGGCAGGGCAACAACATTCACTGACACAATAAGAGGTGTCTTATCGTCCCCAAACTACGAGTTAACCGCGAAATCAGAGTGCGCGAAGTCCGGGTAATCGGTCCGGAGAGCGAACAGCTCGGCATTCTTCTTACTGCGGATGCGTTTAAACAGGCGCAGGATCAGGGCTACGATCTGGTCGAGATCGCGCCCACGTCCGTGCCTCCCGTGTGCCGCATCATGGACTACGGGAAGTATAAATTTGAACTGAGCAAGAAGGACCACCAGAACCGGCGTCACCAGAAGTCGACGCAGGTCAAGGAAATCAAGCTGCGTCCTCGAACGGATAAGCACGATTTGGAAATTAAGATTCGCCAGATCAAGGAATTTCTGGCTGACGGCAACAAGACGAAGGTCGTATTGACCTATCGCGGGCGTGAAATGGCCAATCAGGAAATGGGCCGATCGCTCATGAATATGGTCATCGCAGAGGTCGGAGAGAAGGGCACGATTGAATACGCCCCCCGCATGGAAGGGCGGAGTTTGATCATGATCGTGGCGCCGAAGTAAGACGGCGGCCCGAACGCTATTAACCAAAGGAAGTACGACATGAAGAAGAGGAAAATGAAAACCCATAGTGGAGCCAAGAAGCGGTTTACCCGTACCGGCTCCGGGAAATTGGTCAGGAGAAAGGCAGGCAAGCGCCATATCCTCACCAGCAAGACGCAGGATCGGAAGCGCCGGTTGAGCGGCGCAGTTCTCGTCGATAAGACCAAGACGCAAGCCCTGGATCGCTTGTTGCCGTACAGCTAAAGCGAACTAGGCGAATCGCGTTAACCAAAAGTAGTATTGACTCATGCCTCGCGCAAAAGGTGGCCCCAAAACAAGACATCGTCGGAAGAAACGGCTGAAACTAGCCAAAGGACAGTACGGCGGAAAGAGCCGGCTGTTCCGGACCGCAACAGAGTCGGTCGATAAAGGACAAGCGTACGCCTACACCGGACGGAAAAACCGGAAACGGGATTTCCGCGTGTTGTGGATTGCCCGCATCAATGCGGCAGTTCGGGCACATGGGCTGACCTATGGCCGGTTTATCAATGCCATGAAGAAGGCGAACATCCTCCTGGACCGGAAGGTCCTCTCGGATATGGCGATCAAGGATGCCACGGGGTTTGAGCAGCTGGTCGGTCTCGCCAAGCAGCACCTTGCCCCGGCTGCTGCCTAAACGCAGCGGCTCGCAAGAGCACTCTTCGAATCATGGGTTATGCAGGACGTGGGTCTTGAGGAATGCGCCGACTGGCGCAGGCCTCAAGGCCGTTCGGCGAGTTGTGTCAAGTCGATTTCAAACGCCACGGCGGGAACGCTAATCTGCCATCGTTCGAGCACTTCCGGGTGCAGCTCCCCGATCACACCAATCTGTTTCCCCTCCAACACGATCGCCCCCACTCGTCCAGCGAGAAATGACGGATGCTGGATCGGCTCCAGGCTATAGGCTTGATTCACATAGTAGAACAGCGTGTCCAGGCAAGAATGGATCTCTGAGAAGTGCGCATCGGCATGGGCGATCATTCCGCCCAGCACCATCACCGTCCTGGATCCGAGCGGCTGCGTGAGATCAAACTTGGCCACTTCGCCCGCCTCAAACATCCGATGGGGATAAAAGGCTCTGTTCGATGCCGCTTCCACGCGCAGCAACGACGGAAGCACCCATTGACGAAGGGCGGAAAAGTTCTGGGACATCACATTGTCCACCTCAACCAATTGCCCCCAGTCAGTCCCTTCCAATCGCATCGCATCGCGCAAATCATGGGGCGAACCGAGGATATTGGAAATAATTTCCTGGAACCCCATGCCGACCATCAAGGCTCGCACCCGGTCAGAGACCTCCTCGATGCGCGACAAACCGCCGACCGTAAAATCCGAGGGCATCACCGGTAAAAAATCTGCATACCCGCGGCTGATCGCGACATCCTCGACGACGTCCATCGCATGCATCAGGTCCTGCCGATAGGGCGGCAGCGTCACCGTCACATGTTTACCGCTGGTCTTCACCTCATAGCCGTAGGCCGTCAGGGCCTTCGCCACTTCCTTCGCGCCCAAGGCCTGTCCAAGGGCCTGCTCGATCGTGCTGACGGAAAGGGTCTGTGACTTCACGAGATCTTGCGGAGTCACGACTGATTCGCCAAGCGCGGTCTTATAGGGATACCGCACGTCGATCGGCTCAATGACCGCGCCACGATCCGCCAGATTGGCCGCGAAGATATTGAGGGTCAGGACAACCATCGGCAAGTCAGTGCCGGTCACCTCGACGAAGAGGGCCTCGTCTCCCACCTTCACTTCTCCGACTTCACGGCTGTTGATGATCGGCGGGAAAGAGAGGGCCTGACGTTTCGCATCGCGCAGAACCGGCAGACGGTCCTGCCCCGCGAGGATCCCGCCGAACTCCAGCCCCTTGGGATGGACGAGCAACATCTCCCCCAGCGTCATCACCGTATCCATGCCCAGCGGCGTAAAGCTCACTTCATCCGGCTTCACCAAATCATAGGCGACGGGAAACTCGATCGCCGCAAGCCGATAGATTCCGATCGACACAGTCTTGCGTTTGCGCCCGAACATCTCGGCCAGCTTCTCTTGCGTCTGGATCAACTGCGCGAGGCCCTCCTGGGTCACGCGGTAACCGGTCGCAGTACAGGCCGCCACAAAAGGCCGGACCTGCTCCAGGCCTGGCGCCACGGTCAGTTGCTTCAGCGCTTTCGGCTTGGCCGTCAGAAAACCGTACTTCGCAAGGGAACCAAGCCGCTTCACCCGGATCTGCCGCGCAATCCCTTCGCAACACCAGAGATCGGGACGGTTGCTGTCTTGCAGCTCGATGCGGAGCTCGCCGCTGTCGGGGTTCTGCCCCTTCAGCTCACCCTTCACGAGCATCAGCGACTCTTCCAGTTGCTCAATCGTGATCGACTGGCGAGCCTCTCCAGGCCCTGTGAGCAATCCTTCGAGGTCCTGTTTGAAAATCGTAATTGTGGGCATGGGGAACCTAGTAGGCCATGAAGAAACTATGTGGGTGCGCCGGAACTTCACCGGTCCGTACGGTTGAGACAATGCGAGAACTGCCTGCAGGATGCTCAAAATGGCTATCCAGCAAGGCCGCAGCGAGCGAAGAGGCGAGGCGTACGCTTCGGTACGTTGAGCCTCTGAGCGAAGCGAGAACGAAGCTGGCAGACTTTTTCAGCATCCTGCTAGAAAGCCCCCTTGGTCGAGCGAATAAGATCAAGATTGTCGGTGAACAGCTCGCGAATATCGTGAATGCCGAGCGCCACCATCGCCATACGGTCGAGCCCCAGTCCCCAGGCGATCACCGGCACGGTCACGCCCAACGGAAGGGTGACCTCCGACCGGAACAGGCCGGCTCCGCCCAGCTCCATCCAGCCGAGCTTCGGATGGCGCACATGGAGCTCGACCGACGGTTCGGTGAAGGGGAAATAGGCCGGGAGGAATTTGACCTCCTTCGCCTGCGCCACTTCACGGGCAAAGAGATTCAACAGGCCGAGCAACGTGCGGAAATTGATATCTTCGCCGAGCACGATCCCTTCCACCTGAAAGAAATCGGTCGCATGCGTCGCATCGACTTGATCGTAGCGAAAACAACGGGCGATGGAGAAATACTTTCCCGGCACGGCCGGCTGTGCCGCCAGCGTATGGGCCGAAACGGCCGTGCCCTGGCTCCGCAACACCAAACGCCGCGCCCGCTCCATGTCGAAGGAATAGTTCCAGCCGCTTGAACCGGTTGAGCCGCCGTCCTGATGCGCCTGAGCAACCCGGGACAAAAACGGCTCCGCAATCGACGCAGCCTGTTTCGGTTCCTTGACGAAGTAGACGTCATGGATGTCTCTGGCTGGATGGAACTGCGGCATGAAAAGGGCATCCATATTCCAGAACTCGGTCTCCACCAGCGGGCCCCGCATTTCCTGGAATCCCATGCTCACCAGTTTCGTCTTCACGGTATCGAGGAACTCGCGATAGGGATGTTTCTTGCCCGGCGCAATACGCGGCGCGCGAAGACTGATCGTGTACTTGCGGAACCGCTTCGTCCGCCAGCTCCCGTCTTTCAACAGCTCGGGAGTCAGCTGAGAGACCTCTTCCAGGACCCCCTGCTTCGAGAGTTGCTGCGCCGCCTCGATGCCGGCAGCGGACAGTTTGAGCGATCGGGCAACCCGATCATCGATACGGAACGGTTCTTTCGCGTTCCCTCGTTTGACTGCATGATCCTGGATAACCTGCCGGTGCGCCTCGGGGAATGCCTGCAGCTCGCGCGTCGTGCCATGGAGCTGTTGCAGCAGGCCCCGTATCGCTTCCGCCGTCTGGCTCGGCCTGCCGGTCGATTCGAGACAACCGCCTTGCACGATGAGGAGTGCGCCTTCTTTCTTGAGCCGGCCGATCGCGCCGCTCACCTCCGCCGGTTCCAGCCCTTCCCGCGCTTGAATGTCCTGAATAGTGAGGCGCTTGCCGGTAGTGGCCGCGTCGCGGGCCGCGGACAGGACCCGTTCGATCGGGGAATACTTTTCGAAATAGAGTTCACCGATTTTGGTGAGCGAGACAATCGGCGTCACCGTCTCGGTATCGACCGTGAGCAACGACTTGGCCAGCAGCCATTCAACCGCCATGCTCAATTGCGAGGGTTCTAAGCCGGAGGTCTTCGCCAACTGCTCCGTCGGGAGCACCCCAGATGGATCGGCCCAGAACGTCGTCAAGACTTTGACTTCGAGAGGATGAAGGCTGTCTATGAGGGAAGAAATATCCACCCGCGAGGCCTATCGGTGAGCAGAGACGCGTTGAGGCGTCGTGGAAGAAGCTTGGCCGGCTGCGCGCATCGCAGCAATCGTCGCGGCGTAATCTGGACTGGAGAAAATGGCCGACCCGGCGACCAGCACGTCGGCCCCTGCCGCCAGTACTTGAGATGCGTTGTCGACCTTGATCCCGCCGTCCACTTCGAGCAACGCGCGGCTCCCGGCCCGATCGAGCATGGCGCGGGCCGAGGCAATCTTTTTTAGCGAAGAAGTGATGAACTTTTGACCGCCGAAACCGGGATTGACCGACATGATCAAGACCAAATCGACCTCGGCAATGATTTCCTCAATCGTGCTGAGCGAGGTGGCGGGATTCAGGGTCACACCCGCCTTGACCCCTCGCTCCTTGATCGCCTGCACCGTGCGGTGAAGATGCGGACAAGCTTCCACATGCACCGTTAAATAATCCGCGCCGGCGTCGGCAA
>JAPLLI010000130.1 GCA_026387615.1 Nitrospirota bacterium | reverse complement strand
CGTTCGAAGAATTCGCTATTCTCGATGCCGTTCTTTCCGCTGGTCTTGCCAGACCCCTCGTAGATGAAGAGCACCTCGATGTCCGAGGCATAGCCGAGCTCGCGTCCTCCGAGTTTGCCCAGGCCCAGGACGGCAAAGGGGCAGGGTTTCTTGTTGGCCAGCCCGGGGCTTCCATAGGTCTTCTCCAGCTTGGCGCGGCAGTCGGCGACGCTCCGTTCCATGATGACCTCCGCCAGCTCCGTGAGGGCGAGCGAAAAGTCGGGAAGATTGCTGGAGGGTTCGACGATATGTTTCATGTCGATCCGGAAGAGCTCCCGGTCCTTGAACCGGTTCAGGGCCTCCTTGCGGGCCTCGTCCGTTTTAGCGCGAGCGATCAGACGGTTGAGCTCTTTCCGGAGGGTCGCCTGAGGCTTGATGAGGGGTGCATCCCGGTATTCCGTGAGGAGAGGGAGCAGGTTGCCATGTTGGCGGCGCAGAAAGTCTTCCCATAAATAGTCGCTGGCGCCGAGCAGGCGCGCCAGCAGGGGGAAGGTTTTCTTGTCGCTGATGAAGTCGAGCGCCTCCTGTTTGCCCTTCTTGCCCTTGTCGGCGACGATGAGGTCCAGAAACTGGTCGAAGGACTCGAGGGCCTTGCCAGGGTCGGGAGCCCAGGTGAGGGCATGGGTGAATTGTTTGATGAGGACGGCGGTCAATCGCAGTTGCTGTTGATCGGCTGGGTCGAGGAGCTTCTGCCCGTACCGGTTTCTGACATGGAAGCGATCATGGAGCTTGGTGCCGTCGCTGTCGAAGTGGGCCTTGGAGATGTAAATGTTTCTCATGGCCAGGGCATTGGCGAAGGCATAGAGGAAGGCCGGGGTATCGTCCGACCGGATGTCCATGACCGTATCGGTCGGCGATTGGCTGTTGTCGAAGGTGATCTGGACTGTATGGAGCAGGCCGGTGAAGGCATTGCGCTGTTTGCCTAACCGTTCGACGAGCCGGCGATTGACATATTGGCGGGCCTCGTCGAACTGCCGCTCCTCCAGCAGCTGCATCATGTGGGTCAGGGCCTCTGTGAGGGCCTGCTGTTCCGTCGCAGCGAATCGCTCGCCAGCGACCGGATGGACGAGGAAGACATCCACGATCTTCTTGCGGTTCAGGCTGGGGAGATTCTTGGGCCGTTTCGCCGGTCCGGCTGTGGCAGGCCTGGCCGGTTGGGCCGCCACGTCGGCAAAGGTATAGATGCGTCCCTCTTCGATATTGAGGCCGAAGGCAGAGAGCAGGCCGCAGATCGTGGCGAACTCGGAGAAATAGTCGTAGGCGACGATGCTCAACTCGAGATGTTGATCCCGCCCCGGCCGCACCGATAGTTCGCAGGGATGGTCTTGCGTCAGTCGGCTGGTCAGCTGGATGTGATGCGCGATGGTCTCAGGAGGGAACCGTTCGAAGTATTCGGCGTCCATCCGTGACACGAAGTCCCGGAGCACCTCGTCTTCAACATCAGAACAGAGGGGGGCCAATGTCTTGAGCAGGGACTCGCTGGTTCCCGGTTCATCTGCCATGGCCACGAGTATAGCCGAAGCGGGCTTCATTGTGTGAGTGCGGGGGTGCCGCTATAATGCCCGCCTATGGCAGATCGTCTCCATAAGCCGGTGGCCCGCGCGGCGCGGTCCGTAAAGAAAAACGGATCGGCGGCTCTGCCTGATCCCACTCCTGTTATTTTGGCTTCCGGGCTGGAGCCAGGCCAGGTGGAGTCGATCCTGCGATCCTACGGGCTCAGCCGCGTTCAGGATGCCGATGCGAATCTGCAGTCGATGGCCGGCGATCCGCACCAGCGGCGCCAGTTGGCGGAGATCCTGCCTCTGTTGCTTGAGGCAGTCGGGAAGACTGCCGACCCCGATCAGGCCTTGAACCATTGGGAAGGGTGGCTTGCCAGCGGAGTCAGCCGGTCGGCCATCCTGGAATATCTGCGCAGCTCTCCCCGCATGTTGGATCTGGTCTGTTCGATTTTCGGAAACAGCGACTCGCTCGCCTTTACCCTCGTTCGCGATCCTCTGCTGATCTATTGGCTGGCCGAGCAACATGTCCTGTCCAGCGCGCCGACCAGGGTGGGGATGGAGCGGGCGGTCCGGCAACAGGTCGGGCTGGTGACCGCCACGGAACTCAAGCTGGACGCGCTCAGACGGTTCCGCCGTCGTGAGATGCTGCGTATCGGGGTGCGGGATCTGCTTCGTCTGGCGGATGTGGTGGAAACGACTGCCTCCCTCTCGGACCTGGCGTCGATCTTGATCGACGAAGCCTATGGCATCGTCGATGCAGACTTACGGGCTCAGTACGGCATTCCGATGCACAAGGACCGGCAGGGGCGGTGGGTGGAGACTGGCTTTACCGTCATCGGGATGGGGAAGCTGGGGGGTCATGAGTTGAACTACAGTTCCGATGTGGACCTGCTCTATGTCTGCGAATCCCATGAGGGGGAGACCAGGCCGGTGAAGTCCGGAGGGGCGAAGGCGAAGGGGCCTGCGCCGAGCGGGATCTCCAATGAAGAATATTTCGAACGGCTCGCGCGGGAGCTGACGAAGGTGCTGACCGAGCAGACCCATGAGGGATATGTCTATCGGGTGGACCTCCGCTTGCGGGCGGAAGGTTCTGTGGGGCAGCTGACTCGTACGCTCGAGGCCTATGCCAAGTACTATCGGACCAGAGGGCAGGTGTGGGAACGGTTGGCTCTCTTGAAAGCCTGGCCTGTGGCTGGCTCCATGAAGGTCGGGAAGGCCTTCATCAAGAAGGTGCGGCCCTTCGTCCTGTCTTCCTCGTCGAACGGGTCTGCTCTCGAAGAGGGGCTTGCGGTCGTGCAGGAGGTCCGGTCGGTCAAGGAACAGATCGATGCGAAGATGGCGGAGCGGGGGCATGAGCGGCGCAATGTGAAGCTGGGGGTCGGGGGGATCAGGGAGATCGAGTTTTTCGTCCAGACGATTCAAGTGCTGGGAGGCCAGCGCCTTCCTTCGCTCCTCGACCGTAGTACGCTGGGCGCGCTCACGCGGTTCGTTCCGCTCAAGCTGATTTTCCGTAAGGAGCGGGATGCGCTAACAGCGGCCTATGTGTTTCTGCGAGACCTGGAACATAAGCTGCAGATGGTGCACGACTTACAGACCCATGCTTTGCCTGATGAGGAGGAGGAGCTCGAACGTTGCGCGATCCGCATGGGCTATGACGGAGCCGATCGGACGACGGCGCTGAAACAGTTTCAAGCCGACCATGCGGCCCATCGGACCCTCGTGCATGACCTCTTCCGTTCCTTCTTCGACAGTCCCAAGACCTCGCCGCACTTCAAGGCCACCCTGCGCGCCATGAAGGTGGCAGGTTTGTGATCGCCTCAAAAACACGAAGGCCCCAGCGGGATCACCGCTGGGGCCTTCGTTGAACGTCGATAGCTATCAGCTACCAGCCATCAGCTCTGTACTTTTTAGTACATGCCTTCCATGCCGTGGTTGTGACCACCTGCACCGCCGGCTGCTTCCTTCTTCTCTTCTGGCAACTCGGTGATCATGACCTCGGACGTGAGCAACAAGCCCGCGACGCTCGCGGCGTTCAGCAACGCGCAACGAGACACCATGGTCGGGTCGATGATGCCGGCCTTGATCATGTCCACATATTCCTCGGTCGCGGCGTTGTAGCCGACGCTGAGGTTCTTGTCGTTGCGAACCTTCTCAACGATGACGGATCCTTCCATCCCGGCATTGGCCGCGATCTGAC
>JAPLLI010000148.1 GCA_026387615.1 Nitrospirota bacterium | reverse complement strand
GGAATTCTGGTGACTGACCAGCAGGGGGCGCTGGTGGTCAGCTCTATTCCGCAAGTGGAGTATTTCTACGGCAAGACTCCCTGGTGGCAAGCGGTGATGAAAGGGGGCGGGGCCAACGGTTATGTGAGCGAGATCGCCTTTGATCCCTCATTCGGGACTCATGTGGTTGTGGTGGCGGTGCCCATTCTAGACGATACGAAGGGGACGGTGATCGGTGCGGTCACGATCCTCCTGCGCCGGGATACGATTTTTCATGCGATTGCCGATGTGACGGTCGGGGTGACCGGCCATGCCATGCTGTTTAGCTCAGATGGTAGTCCTGTGATCTGTCCGGTCCTGGCTCCGGAGGAGCATTCGATCAAGCTCGAGTTGATCAGTGCTCTCGGCGGGCTGAAAGCCGGTTGGTCCGTGGTGGCGGACGATTCGCATGGGAGCTCAAACGCGCTGATCGGGTTTGCGCCGGTTCGATTCGGCGAAACCTTGGCCCCGGGGAGCCTCGGGGGCAAACAGTGGGTGACCGTGGTGCGGCAGGATCCTCAGGAGACCTACGCGCCGCTTGGCGAGCTTATGGTGAAGGTGCTGCTCTACGGGGTGCTCGTGCTTGCGGTATTGTGGGGAACAGGGGTCGTC
This sequence comes from Nitrospirota bacterium, assembly GCA_026387615.1. Lineage (GTDB taxonomy): Bacteria > Nitrospirota > Nitrospiria > Nitrospirales > Nitrospiraceae > Palsa-1315. The sequence goes on along the minus strand of JAPLLI010000148.1, from coordinate 5,392 downwards.
GTGGCACGCCGGATTGCCCGTCCGATTCAGGTGTTGCACGATGGGGTACGGGAAATCGGGAGTGGCCGATTGGAGCAGCGATTGGAATTGAAGACCGGCGATGAAATTGAAGGCCTTGCCGATGCGTTCAATCTGATGGCCACCAATCTCCAGCGGTCGTTCGGGCAGATCGAGCAACGGATGGAGGATGTGCATCGGCTGGAAGAGAAGTATCGTGATTTGATCGAACATTCTCCGGAGATGATTTATCAATTGAACCGTAGCGGCTGCTTCGTCCACGTGAATAAGACCGGGCTTGAGAAACTGAAGTATACCCTTGAGGAGATGTTGTCGATGAAGCTATGGGACCTGGTGCCACGAGGCCAGGAGCCCCTCGCCCTGCAGTACCTGGAACGGTTGGTGGCCGAGGGGCGCAGTTCGATGGAGACGGTGTTTCTGGCCAAAGACGGTCACCCGATCGACGTGGAAATTCATGCGACGGCTTTGATCGATCAAGAGCGGGGCGGGCTGGTGCATTCTCGCGCGTTTGTGCGCGACGTGACTGAGCGGCGGCGACTTGAGCAGCAGCTGCAAGAATATACGACCAAGTTGGAAGAGGCGGTATCGGAGCGGACGCAGCAATTGGTGGCCTCGCAGGCGCGCTACAAGGCTCTGTTCGACCTGGTGGCGGACTCCGTGTTCATGGTGAATGAGACCGGCACGATCGTGGCCGTCAATAAACGAGAAGAGCAGGCTTTGGGCTATGCGGAGGCGGGGGTGGTCGGCCGCAGCCTGTTTGAAGTCGTGCTTGCCGGACACCACGAGGCGTTGCGCGGGTGGTTGGCCGACATCGTCACGGGCCAGCGGAAAGTGGCGACACAAGAGATCATGGTGCGCCATGCCGACGGCCTGGAAACCCCGGTCGAAATGGACTTGATTCGAGTCGGAGTGGCCGAGCGATTGTTAGTGATGGTGCAGTTGCGCGATATTACAGACCGGAAGCGGCTTGAGCGACAGTTGCAGAGCTATCGAGAAGAGTTAGAGCAGAAAGTGAAGGAGCGCACGAGGGAGATTGAAGAGACGAAGCAGTATCTGGAGAATTTGCTCGAGAATGCGAACGATGTCATCTATACCCTCGATGCTGAGCAGCGGTTTACCTATGTGAACAGCAAGATCGAGGCCTGGGGCTATCGGAAAGAGGATCTTCTGGGGCGGCCCTATTTGGCCCTTCTGTCCAAGCGGCATCGCGGGAGGCGCTTGAAGAGCACCCTGGATATCGGTGCGAAGCAGGTGTACGAGGTCGAAGTCGTGACTCGCACGGGGGAGCCGAGGGCTGTGATGGTCAGTGTTTCCCCGCTGCATGCGGTTGAGGGCACGATCCTGGGCGTGCTGGGCATTGCGCGTGACATGACCGAGACCAAGAAACTGGAACAGCAGATCAGGAATTCCGAGAAGTTGGCCTCAGTTGGAAGGTTGGCCGCGGGGGTGGCCCATGAAATTAACAATCCTCTGGGGGGTATCCTCAATTGCCTGTACAACTTGCGGAAAGGGACCCTGTCGCCGAGCCGGCAAGAGGAATATCGAGTGTCGATGGAAGATGGCGTACGGCGTGTGCAGAAGATTGTCCGGCAACTCCTCGACTTCTCGCAGCAGCATGAACCGGAGTTTGCGCTGACGGACATCAATCACGTGGTCGATCAGGTGTTGGTGCTGACGACGCATCTCTTCGTCCCGAATCGAATCGTCTTGGAGACGGTTCTCGGGCATGGGCTCCCGCAAGTGATGGTCGATCGGCATATGATCGAGCAAGTGTTGATGAACCTGGTGTTAAACGCGGTGCAAGCGATGAAAGAGGGTGGGACCCTGACGATTCAAACCGTGGTCATCGAAGGCGTCTGCCTGGTCGAAGTGCGTGATACGGGGTCAGGCATTCCCCCGTCGGTGTTGCCTCGCATCTTCGACCCGTTCTTTACGACGAAGAAGGAAGGCGAAGGGACCGGCCTCGGTCTGTCGGTCAGCCTGGGCATCGTGGAGCGCCACGGCGGCAGAATTGTGGTGGATAGTGAGGTGGGAAAGGGGACGACCTTTACCCTCTATCTTCCCGTCTCACGCGAACGTGCGTTGTTGGAGAGGGTGTCATGAAGGGGCTCAGAATTCTGCTCGTGGATGATGAGCCGTTGATGCGGCTGTCGATGGTCGATGCGCTGGAGGCGGTCGGCCATGAAGTGGAAGCAGCGGCATCCGGTACGGAAGGTCTTGAAGCCGTTCGTCGGCGGCCTTTCGACTTGGTGATTACCGATCTGCGGTTGCCGGGCGCGGACGGCCTCACGGTGCTCACCGCGACCAAAGAACAGTCGCCCCATACGGAGGTCGTGGTGATTACCGCCCATGGATCGGTGGAAACGGCGGTCGGCGCGATGAAGCTCGGCGCCTTTGACTACATCACCAAACCGTTTCAGATGGACGAGTTGCTGTTGATCGTCGAGCGGGTGGGCCGTGTGGTGGCGTTGCGGCGTGAGAATCAGGACCTCAAGGAGGCGTTGGAGGATAAGTTCAGCTTCGGAGGTATTCTTGGCGCCAATAATCAAATGCGGGGGGTGCTCGACAAGATTAAGCTGGTGGCCGAAACGGATTCCACGACGTTGATCCTGGGGGAGAGCGGTACCGGCAAGGAGCTGGTGGCCAATGCCATCCACCAGAATAGCGCCAGAAGCCAGTATCCCCTGATCAAGGTCAGTTGCGCGGCCCTGCCGGAAACCCTGTTGGAGGCGGAGCTCTTCGGCCATGAGAAGGGGGCCTTCACGGGGGCGATGAAGCAGCGGCGTGGGCGATTTGAGCTGGCGCATCGAGGCACGCTGTTTCTCGATGAGATCGGGGAAATCTCGCCGGTCATCCAGGTGAAATTACTGCGGGTGCTCCAGGAAAGGCAATTTGAGCGGGTCGGTGGAAACGACACGATCGACGTTGACGTGCGCTTGGTCTGTGCGACCCAGAAGGATCTGCGGAAGGAAGTGTCTCAAGGGCGGTTCCGCGAAGATTTGTTTTACCGGCTGAACGTCGTGCATATCGTGATTCCGCCGTTGCGCCAACGGCAGGATGACATCATGATCATTGCGGAGCATGTGCTGAAGACCTGCTCCGGCAAGATGAACAAGACCGTGAAAGGGTTTTCTTCCGTGGCGCGTGAGCTCTTCTTGCGCTATTCATTCCCTGGGAACGTGCGGGAGTTGGAGAATATGGTCGAGCGTGCCGTGGCGCTGGGGCGGGATCGTGACGCGATTCAGCCGGCCGATCTGTGCGGCTTCCAGTCTTGCCCCTATACGGGAGGGCTGCCGCAAGAGTCTTGTGGGTTTTGTAGCGAAGGGCTGACAGGGCAGAAGCGCGAGGAGCGTCCGCTGACCTCGCTGGCGACGGCGCGGGAACAATTCGAGCGTGAATATATTGTGTCGGTGCTCGGACGGGTGGAGGGCAGCAGGACGACGGCTGCGAAGGTCCTTGGTCTCTCGCGCAAAGCCCTCTGGGAAAAGTGCAAACGCTATGGCATTCCGTCGGCCAAAGATGAGCCAGAGGAAGCGTAGCAGGATGCGGAAAAAGTCCGCCAGCCGGGAAACGATGAACTATGAGCGATGAATGATGACATGCGTCCACTTCCGCATTCATCGTTCATAGATCATCACTCATAGTTTAGTTGCCTACTCGGCTGGTTCTGCGCCACCGGCCCACAGTTTCACCGTGCGATCCCATGACGCACTGGCCAATGTCATCCCGTCCGGTGACAGGCTAAGCCCGCGAATGCCTCCGGTATGGGCCTTGAGTGTTCTGAAGCAACGGCCGTTCGATAAATCCCAAAACCGAATGGTCTCGTCATCGCCGGCGCTGATGAGCACCCGGTTGTCCGGTGTGACGGCGAGTGCGCGCACCCAGGCGGTATGGCCTTTCAGCGTCCGTTGTTCTGTCAGTTGGGGCAGATCGAACAGCTTGATCGTCTGATCGCGGCTTCCGGTGATGAGCAGTTTGGCGTCGGGCGTGAAGGTCATCGCGCCGATCCAGTAGTCCATGGGCTTTTGGAATCCTCCGTCGTCTTCGACAAAGTATCCGCGGGTCTCACTGGTATCGTCATCGTCCTGCTTCCAGTGCCCGTTGTGCAGGATTTTTTCCTCTCCGCTTGGTAACACTTCCCACAGCTTGATCTTGCCGATGTCGGTTCCGCTGGCGAGGTGCATGCCGTCCGGCGAAAAGGCGACGCAGACGGACCAGTGGTGGTCGTACTGGTCCTTGCCCAGGAGGGTCATGAGCTCCGTGCCGGTGGTGACTTCCCAGATTTTAATGTCTTTGTTGTGGCTGCCGCGCGCCAGCATGATGCCGTCGGGCGAGAGGGAGAGGCTCACGACATTGTGGTCGTAGCGCGTGAAGAGCAGTTTCTTCGATTCGCCGGTGTTCGGGTTCCACAGCCGGATGGTACGGTCCTCGCTGGCCGTGGCCAGGGTTTGGCCGTCCGGTGTGAAGACGACGGATCGGATGTCTGCGGTGTGGCCCCTGAGTGAACGGAGCAAGCGCCCTGTTTCAATGTCCCAAATGCGGACGAGCCGGTCGACTCCTCCGCTGGCGAGGGTGAGGCCGTCCGGTGAGAAGGCAACCGACCAGACGCCATGTGAATGGCCGCGAAATGTGGTGCGTTCCCGTGCTCCCGTCTTCCAGTATTCGAGAAAATTGACCGGCGCGCTGCCTGCGCCTGTTGCTGGTGTGAGTGGAGCGGGCAAAGGGGCCAGTTGTGGCGCAAGCTGATCAGCCATGTTTCATCATCCTTACGATCGGGGCAAGATAGAGCGGCCCGCGGCGACCGGCTTGATTGCAAATCGGCGATTCGGGCCAGTATAATTCGCGTCGGCTTGGGATGATCGTAAGAGAAGCTCCGCCATCAAGTCAAGCCGCCATGAGAGCCGGTTCGCATTCCTCAACGGGGTGTGCCGGCGATGCCAGCCCGGATTGGACGACCAAGGATTATTATGGAACTTCGCTTTCAGCCCGCATTGTTACAAGAGGTGATCGATTCGTTCGTCGAAAAGACGGAACGGGAAGGCGATCCCACCTATTATAAAGAGTTCCACGAACTGGCCGATCCGATCTATGAAAAGTTTACGCTCGACGATCGGGAGAGCGAGTTCAAGAAGCTCTACCAGTATATGTTTGGGACCTGGGGATTTTCCGACATCATTCGTGATGCGTTCAATGAATACCCCTTGCTTAAAGAAAGAGTCGGGATCGTCCTGGTCAAGGGCGTGCTCAAGGAAGATCAGGAGGGCGTCGACATTCTCAGGAAGTGGGGGTCCGTTGAACACGAGATGGCTCGGGAGTTCGAAGAGAAAGGGTTGAGTGGCGTCGGGATCAAGTTGATCCCGCGACGCTTCTACGA
>JAPLLI010000020.1 GCA_026387615.1 Nitrospirota bacterium | reverse complement strand
AATCGAGATGCGGTTCACTTTCATATCGGCTTCATCCTGGCCCACCAGCGTATATTGACGCTTCGACTGCGACTCCTGCTCGATCAGAACCACCGTGGCGCCGAATACGATGGTCTCGGAGACCCGGCCGGCCGTTTCAATGATGCGGGCGTCGGCCAGCTTCGACCCGAGCTCGATGATACGCGACTCGATGAACCCCTGGCGTTCCTTGGCGGCATCGTACTCCGCATTCTCGCTCAAGTCGCCATGGGCTCGCGCTTCCGCGATGGCTTCGATGTTTTTGGCGCGTTCGACTTTGCGAAGACGATCAAGCTCTGCCTGAAGTGCCTCGTGCCCCTTTCGCGTGATCGGTGTCGGCATGCTTCCTCCAAACTACAACGCTGAATTGTGAACGATGAACGATGACACACGGAAACGAATCAAGATCTCTTTCTCAACGATCAGCGCTCATCCTTCATCGCTCTGCGCTTCCAGTGCCGTGATATTCCTGCAACGACCGAATCGTGAGCTCTGTCTTCAAAATCGCTTCAATTCCCATGACCGCCGCTCGCGCGCCCCGGATAGTCGTATAGTACGCCAGCCCTTTATTCAAGGCCTCCCGGCGGATCGACAGGGAGTCGGCATGGGACGCCGCCGTGCTCACGGTATTCACGACCAAGGCCACCTGCCCGTTCTTGATATGGTCCACGATGTGGGGCCGACCCTCTTTCACCTTGTTCACGGTTTCCGCCTGGACTCCATGGTCGCGTAAATACGCCGTCGTCCCACTCGTCGCCTGGATGTTGAACCCCAGCTTGTGTAGCTGCTTCACCACCTCCAGCGCCGCAGGGCGATCGCTCTCCTTCACGCTGATAAAGGCCGTGCCCCCTTTCGGTAGCGGCGCACCGGCTCCGGCCTGAGACTTGGCGAAGGCCCAACCGAAATCCTGATCGATGCCCATGACCTCGCCAGTGGACTTCATCTCCGGCCCCAGGAGGACATCCACCCCCGGAAACTTATTGAAGGGGAAAACGGATTCCTTCACGGACAAATGCACCGGAGCAGGAGCCTCGAACAACCCTAGCTCCGGAAGGGTCTTACCCACCATCACCTTCATCGCCAGCTTGGCCAGCGGCACACCGATCGCCTTGCTGACGAACGGCACGGTGCGCGAGCCTCGAGGGTTGACCTCCAGCACGTAAATCGCATCCTCTTTCACGGCAAATTGCGCGTTCATCAGGCCGATCACGCCCAGCTCCAGCGCCAAGACCTTCATCTGCCGGCGAATCTCTTCGACCACATGCGGACCGAGCGAATAGGGCGGCAACGAACAGGCCGAGTCCCCCGAATGCACCCCGGCTTCCTCGATATGCTCCATGATCCCGGCCACCACGACGTTCGTCCCGTCTGAAATCGCATCGGCATCGACTTCAATCGCATCGGACAGATAGCGGTCGATCAACACGGGATGTTTCGGCGAAGCCTTGACCGCCGACCTCATATACTCCAACAAGCCCGCTTCATCGTACACGATCTGCATGGATCGCCCGCCCAACACATAGGACGGCCGCACCATGACCGGATAGCCGATCTGCACGGCGATCTTCAGGGCCTCGTCGACAGATCTGGCCATGCCACATTCCGCCTGGCGGAGCCCGAGCTTATTCAACAAGTCACGGAATCGTTCTCGATCTTCCGCACGATCGATCGCCTCGGGACTCGTGCCCAATATGCGCACCCCGGCCTTGGACAGGGGCAATGCGAGCTTGAGGGGCGTTTGCCCGCCGAACTGCAACACGACGCCCAACGGTTGTTCACGCTCGACGATATTCAGCACGTCTTCCTCGGTCAAGGGCTCAAAATAGAGCAGGTCCGAGGTGTCGTAGTCCGTGCTCACCGTTTCGGGGTTGCAGTTCACCATGATCGACTCGATGCCTTCTTCGCGCAGGGCCATGACTGCATGGACGCAGCAATAATCGAATTCAATCCCCTGCCCGATCCGATTCGGTCCCCCGCCGAGAATGATGACTTTTTTCCGGTCCGTCGGGCGTGCTTCGCATTCGCTTCCGTAGGTCGAATAGAGATAGGGAGTATGGGCCTCAAACTCTGCCGCGCAGGTATCGACGCGTTTGTAGGTCACGCCTCTTCCACCCTGGCCTGTCGCGGTTCGCTGTTTCCTGA